>JAUYJT010000027.1 GCA_030700225.1 Candidatus Nanopelagicales bacterium
TGCCGTCCAGAGTCGTCAGCGGGACCTGCGCCCCGAGCGCGGCGACAGTCATCGGAACAGACACCAGGCAGTGCAAGTCATCGGCCTGACGAGTGAAGACCGGGTGCGGCTTCTCGACGATTTCGACGTATAGGTCGCCGCGCGGCCCACCCCCGGGACCGGCTTCGCCCTGGTCAGCCAAGTGGATCCGCGTACCCGACTCGACCCCCGGCGGGATGCGAACGCCGATCGTGCGCCTCGCTCTGACGCGCCCCGCTCCGCCACACGCCGAGCAGGGATGCGGGATGACCGATCCGAAGCCCCGGCACTGAGGACACGCGTGGGTCGTCATCACCTGACCCAGGAACGACCGCTGAACGGACTGGACCTCTCCGCGGCCATGGCAAGCCGTGCATGGGACAACCTGCGTGTCCGGTGCCGTCCCTTCGCCGCCGCACGATTCGCACACTGTCGCCGAGTCGATTGTCAGTTCCCGCTCTGTACCGAAGACCACTTCCTCAAGTGAAACCTCAACCTGAATAAGAGCGTCCTTGCCCCGGCCACGCCTCGGGCGCGGACCCCGGGAAGCGGACTGGCCAAAGAACGCGTCCATCAGGTCACCAAAGCCAAATCCGGGTGCCTGACCGCCTCCGGGCGCTCGCGGATCGACGCCTCGGTCGTACATGGCACGCTTTTGTGGGTCGCTTAGAACCTCATAGGCGGCCGCGATCCTCTTGAAGTGCTCCTGGGTCTCGGCGTCAGGGTTGACGTCCGGGTGCAGCTCGCGTGCGAGCTTGCGGTAGGCGCGCTTGATCTCCGCTTGATCGGCGTTGCTGGATACTCCCAGGTCGCCGTAGTAGTCATTGGCCACGCAGGATCTCCCGGTCGGGACCGACCGCGCCGCCGCCCGGCACTGTCATCGCTGGTCCGCCAGTATCCGGCCCAGGTACTTCGCCACCGCGCGAACTGTTCCCATTGTTCCCGGGTAGTCCATCCTCGTCGGCCCGACGACGCCCAGATGAGCCACCGCCTTCCGGTTCGGCCCATAGCCAACAGTGACGACCGAGGCAGCGTCCATGCCGGCGATGTCGTTCTCATGCCCGATCCGCACGTCCACTTCCTCAGCAGCCGTGGCATCGCCCAGCAACCGCAGCAGCACCACGTGTTCCTCTAGCGCGTCCAGCACCGGAGCGAGCGTCAGCGGGAATTCCCGGCCGTAGCGCGCCAAGTTCGCCGCGCCGCCTATCACGACCCGCTCTTCGGACTCCTCGACCGTTGCCTCTTGCAGGGTGTCCAGAACGCGCGATACGACGGCTTGTTCCTCTTCGTGGAACGACTCTGGCAGGTCGGAGACCAACTCCGAGACATCCGCGAACGGCCTGTCCGCGACCGCGACGTTGATGCGCGCGCGCAGCTCTCCCAGGACCGCTTCGGTCAGCGACGTCGGCGACTCCACGATTCGCTGCTCCACCCGCCCTGTGTCGGCGATGAGAACTACGAGCAGTCGCTGCGGGTCCAAAGCCACGAATTCCACGTGGCGCACTCTTGAGCGGCGCAGGGACGGGTACTGCACCATCGCCACCTGTTTGGTGAACTGCACGAGCAACCTCACGGTCCGCTCCACGACGTCATCCAGGTCAACGGCACCATCCATGAACGTCCGGATCCCCCGGCGCTCGGCTGCGGACATCGGCCGAATCGTTGCCAGCCGGTCCACGAAGGTCCTGTAGCCCATGTCCGTCGGCACGCGCCCCGCGCTGGTATGAGGCTGGACGATGTAACCCTCGTCCTCAAGTGCGGCCATGTCGTTGCGGACGGTCGCGGACGATACTCCCAGGTTGTGCCGCTCAACCAACGCCTTGGACCCGACCGGCTCACGCGTGGCCACGAAATCCTCGACGATCGCTCGCAGAACCTCGAATCGCCGCTCGTCAGCCATGGTCACCTCCTCGGCCGCGTCACGCTGGCGGCAGTCTGCCTGCGATCCGCCGCCGGTGGCCCACTCGTGGCATTCGGCGTCAACCGCTGCTGGCACTCAGTCCCTGTGAGTGCCAACTCTACGCGCTTAGGGGCATCTTCCGGACATTCGGCCGAATCCATCCCATGGCCTACACCTGATTCCGCAGGGACCGACCCTTTACGCAAGTCCCTCACAATGGTGGCGTGGTGTATGCTGGATACAGCATTACACCTCCAGGGAGCAGCGCATGGGCGTCACTATCAAGAACGCTGTGGCCGAACAACTCATCCGGGAGCTGGCGGCCCTGACCGGCGAAACGAAGACCGAGGCCCTGACGAAGGCAGCCAGAGAACGCCTTGAGCGGCTCCGGCGCATCAGCCAGCGTGATCGGATCGATCAAGCCGCCCATGACCTGCAGGAATCCCTGGTCGGCAAGGAGCCACTGAGCACCGATGCCCTTTACAACGCCGCAGGACTACCCGGATGATCATCGACACATCCGTGGTCATCGCCATCGGTAATCGTGAGCCCGACGCCGATCGGCTGCTGGAAGCACTGCGCACAGCTGACCGGATCCGCGTCTCCGCCGTCACATGGGTCGAGATCGGGATCGTCGTTGACTCACGCGACGACCCCCTTGTCGCCAGGCGTGCTGACGACCTCTTCTCCGAGCTGGATGTAGTAGTCGAACCGGTGACGCCCGAGCAAGGGCGAATCGCGCGCCAGGCATACCGGGACTTCGGCAAGGGCCGCCACGCCGCTGGCTTGAACTTCGGCGATTGCTTCTCCTACGCACTTGCCAAGGTCACCCGCGAACCCCTGCTCTTCAAGGGCTCCGACTTCAGCCTCACCGACATTCACCCGGCCCAGCTCGCCTAAGACGCCGCTGATCCTGCGGCGGCGCCCCCGGAGTGATCTTGTTGCGAAAACGGCCAAATGTGGCCGCTTCGCGTATCTGAAGTGGCCGGAAGCGCTACAAGATCACCCCGACCCCGATTCGGCGGCGGCGGCGGCGGCCGACCCGGCCCCGGCGGCGGCGAGCAACTCCAGCGTGACGCGGTCGCCAAGACGGCGCCCCGCCAGCGTCAACACGCAGCGGCCCAAGCCCAGCTCGTCCGGGTCAAGCAGGCCCTGACTGGCCAAGTCACCGGCAACCGGCCGAACCGCCGCAGGCAGCCCCTCCATCGCTAGCCCCTCCCGCAGCCGGATCGACAGCATCACCTGCTCGGTCAAGCGCTGCTCGGCCGAAAGCAACTCACTGCCGACCCTCGGGAGCTGGCCATCGGCAACACAGCGCATCCACTTGCCAGGATTACTCTCGTTCCACCAACGCTCACCCCGAACGTGGCTGTGCGCACCGGGACCTATGCCCAGCCAGTCGCGCCCGCGCCAGTAGCCCAGGTTGTGCTCACACTCCTGCCTCGGGCGACACCAATTCGAGATCTCGTACCAGCCCAGGCCCGCCTCACTCAGGAGGGAATCGGCCTCCTCGTACGCGGCCGCGGCCTGATCTTCGTCTGGGCTGGGTACCTCATTGCCAGCTATACGCCTGAACAGCCGAGTGCCATCCTCGACCTTCAACGCGTAGGCAGACACGTGGCCAACGCCAGTTCCGATCACCGCGGAGACCGTCTCCCGCCATGACGGCAATGACTCCCCCGGCGTTCCGTAAATCAGATCCACGCTGACCCGATCGAATCCGGCCGCCTCCGCCAACCGGACCGCGGACAGCGCACGATCTGGCGAGTGGCGGCGCCCCAGCGTTTCCAGAACCCCACTGTCAGTGCTCTGCACACCCACGGACAGCCGGTTGACGCCGCTAGCGAGCAACTCGTCGAGCATGACCGGATCTACGGTCTCCGGGTTGGCCTCCACCGTGATCTCGGCGTTGACGTCGAGCCCCAACTCATCGACGACGCGACTGACGACAGCACCAATCTCTGTCCCACCGAGCAGTGTCGGAGTGCCGCCGCCGAAGAAGACCGTCCGCACTGTGCCCGAGCCCCCGATCAGCTGGGCGCTAGCGGAAATCTCCGCCATGGCGGCGTCCACCCAGCCATCCCTTGTCTCCCCCTGCTCTTCACCCAGAACGTAGGTGTTGAAGTCGCAGTAGTCACAGCGCCGGGCGCAGTAGGGAACATGTACATACACGCCGAGGGGCGCGCGAACTCTCACACCCGCATTGTCTCCAACCGGCAGTTCCATGTCCCGATCAGTGAGAGCGAATGCGCAGCTAGCTCAGCCCGCGTACATGCCCTCAACGAGGTCGGAGAACGTCTGCTCAACGACCTTGCGCTTGACCTTCAGACTCGGCGTGAGTTCACCGCTTTCCACCGTAAGCTCACGCGGCAGCACGACGAACTTCTTGATGGTTTCCCAGCGGTTCAGGTTCGCGTTCAACGCATCGAGAGCAGCTTGGATCTCGGCGCGCAAGTCAGCGTTGTCAGCGATGGCCGCTGGATCCGAGCCGTCTAGGCCGTGACTCTGTCCCCATGCCTTGGCGGCGTCAGGGTCCAAGGCCACAAGAGCACTGGCGAACTTGCGCTCATTCGCGATGACAACCATCGCCCCGGCCAGAGGGCAAAGCGCCTTGAACTGGGCTTCGATCGCCCCTGGCGCGATGTACTTGCCGCCTGAGGTCTTTACGAGGTCCTTCTTGCGGTCAGTCATCTTCACGCGGCCGAGGTCATCGATCACGCCGATGTCACCTGTAGAGAACCAGCCGCCCTCGTAGACGAAGGCTTCTTTGTTGTCCTGCGGACGGTTACGGTACCCGCGCATCACGCCCGGCCCGCGGATCAGGATCTCCCCGTCCTCAGCGATCTTCATCTCCGTACCCGGCATCGGCTCACCGATCGTGCCAGGCATTAGGTGTTCGGGGCGCACGATCGACGTCCCCGCCGAAGTCTCGGTCAGCCCGTAGCCCTCCAGGATCGTCATCCCGGCCGCGCCGAACCATGCGTTAATGTCCTTACTCAACGCTGCGGAGCCAGAAACGAAGTACCGGATGTTCCCACCCATGCGCTCCTTGATCTTGGAGAAGACGAGCCTGTCCGCCAGCCCGTACTGCACGGCGAGCAGACCACTGACCGGCTTGCCCTCCAACTTCTGCTCAAACGCTCGCTTGCCGACCCGGCAGGCCCACTCGAAGATCGCGGCCTTCGCCTTGCTCTCGGATGTGGCCTGCTTGGCGACACCGGCGTAAACCTTCTCGAAGATCCTCGGGACAGCCGCCATGAACGTCGGCTTGATCACCGGCAGGTTCTCGACAATCTTCGGGATCCGACCGTCGACCACCGTCATGAATCCAGCCTGCAACTGCCCCGCTAGGAGCACCTTGCCGAACGAGTGGGCCAAAGGAAGCCAGAGGAACTGGACGTCGTCCTCACGCAGGATCCCGATCGAGGCGATCGCCGCTCCCTCGTAGGTCCAGTTCCCGTGAGTGAGCTCAACGCCCTTGGGTTTGCCTGTCGTGCCCGACGTGTAGATAAGTGTCGCCAGGTTGTCAGGCCCGGTCGCACTGACCCGTTCCTCGATCAAGCCCGGCTTCTCCGCCAGTAGCGCCCGGCCCTTCTGCCTGAGCTGATCCCACGAAAGGACGAAGTCTCCGTCGCCATCGCCATCGATCAGGACCACCTGCCGCACACCGGGCAGGTTGATCTTCTGCTCGATGACCTTGTCCACCTGGGACTGGTCCTCCGCGATCAAGACG
Source organism: Candidatus Nanopelagicales bacterium (assembly GCA_030700225.1). Classification (NCBI taxonomy): domain Bacteria; kingdom Bacillati; phylum Actinomycetota; class Actinomycetes; order Candidatus Nanopelagicales; species Candidatus Nanopelagicales bacterium. The sequence continues at coordinate 5,652 of JAUYJT010000027.1, forward strand.
ACAGTGTCGGAGTCACCCAGGATGTACGCGACGTCCTCGGGCCCGGTGCTGGGGTACACGGTCGTTGTGGCCGCCCCAGCGAGCATGATCGCGAAGTCCGCCAGGATCCACTCAAGGCGCGTGCCGCTCGCGATGGCGACGCGGTCCTCCAGCTCTACGTCGAGCGCCACCAGTCCCGCCGCGGCCTCACTGGACTCCTCAGTGATCTGGTTCCACGTGTACGAACGCCAACCGCCGTCAGCAGTTGGTGCGCGGAACGCCTCCCTGGGTCCGCTGGCAGCCGTTCGGTCAAGGATCAGCCGCCCGAAGGACGACGCCGGAGTTTGGTACTGGGTGTTGAGGGATCCGCTAGTACGGCCGGCTGAAAGGACTTCGGTCATCCCACTTGCCTCCTTGTGGCACTGCGACGGTGCATCGTGGCTGTTCTGCGCACAATAGCCGTTCACACGAGCCGATGCCCGCGCGGTCCCTGCCTCAGCGGACTATCGACAACCCGCGAAACGCGCAGCGACTAGCTTTCAGTCCCTGTGGACAGCGCGGCTATGAACGCCTCCTGGGGCACTTCCACTCGGCCCACCATCTTCATCCGCTTCTTGCCTTCCTTCTGTCTCTCCAAGAGCTTGCGCTTGCGGGTGATGTCGCCGCCGTAGCACTTCGCCAGCACGTCCTTGCGGATCGCGCGGATGTTCTCACGGGCGATGACCTTCGAGCCGATCGCGGCCTGGATCGGAACCTCGAACTGCTGCCGGGGAATCAGCTTCCGCAGCTTGCCCACAATCGAAACGCCGTACGGGTACGCGTTCTCGCGGTGAACGATGGAACTGAAAGCGTCCACGGGCTCTCCGTTGAGCAGGATGTCAACCTTCACAAGGTCGGCCACCTGCTCACCTGAGGCTTCGTAGTCCAGCGACGCGTACCCGCGAGTTCGCGACTTCAGCGCGTCGAAGAAGTCGAACACGATCTCCGCCAAGGGCAGGGAATACCTCAGCCCAACCCGGTCCTGCGATAGGTAGTCCATTCCAAGCATCGCGCCCCGGCGGCTCTGGCACAGTTCCATGACGGTCCCGACGAACTCAGACGGAGCGATAATCGTTGCCTTGACGATTGGTTCGCTCACGGACGCGACCTTCCCTCCCGGGAACTGGCTTGGGTTCGTCACGACGCTGCTAGTGCCATCGTCCATCGCCACCGTGTAGACCACACTCGGGGCAGTCGTAATCAGGTCAAGCCCCGACTCGCGCCTCAGCCGCTCGCCGACTATCTCCATGTGAAGCAAGCCAAGGAATCCGCACCGGAAGCCGAATCCGAGAGCGTCGGAGGTTTCCGGTTCGAACACAAGCGCGGCGTCATTGAGCTTGAGCTTGTCCAGGGCGTCTCGCAGTTCGGGATAGTCGGACCCGTCCATCGGAAACAGTCCTGAGTAGACCATGGGCTTGGGGTCCCGGTATCCGCCAAGGGCCTCCTGAGCGGGCCTGGCGGCTGATGTCACGGTGTCCCCGACACGGCTCTGCCTCACGTCCTTGACGCCGGTGATCAGATATCCGACTTCGCCCGCGCCCAGCGACGTACACGGTGAGGGCTCGGGCGACATGACCCCAACTTCCAGCGCCTCGTGAGTGCCCCCCGTGGACATCATCGTGAGCCGCTCGCGGTTGCGCAGCTCGCCGTCAACCATCCGCACGTAGGTGACAACCCCACGGTAGGTGTCGTATACGGAGTCGAAGATCAGTGCCCTGGCTGGCGCGTCGCGTCGCCCACTGGGGGGCGGAATCTTGCGGATGACCTCGTTCAGCAGCTCGGCCACGCCCTCCCCCGTCTTGGCGGAGACCCGCAGGACCTCGGCTGGTTCGCACCCGATGATGTGGGCGAGCTCAGCGGCGTACTTGTCAGGTTGCGCGGCCGCCAAGTCAATCTTGTTCAGCACCGGGATGATCGCCATGTCGTCCGCGAGAGCCAAGTACAGGTTCGCCAAGGTCTGCGCCTCAATCCCCTGAGCCGCGTCCACCAACAACACAGCGCCCTCGCAGGCCGCGAGGCTGCGCGAGACCTCGTAGCTGAAGTCCACGTGGCCGGGCGTGTCAATCAGGTTCAGAACGTACGGCGTTCCGTCCTGGTCACCGTATGGCAAACGGACCGCCTGGCTCTTGATCGTGATCCCGCGCTCGCGCTCGATGTCCATCCGGTCCAGGTACTGAGACCGCATGTCCCTGTCGGGGACCGAATCAGTGAGCTGAAGAATCCTGTCCGCCAGGGTCGACTTGCCGTGGTCGATGTGGGCGATGACACAGAAATTCCGGATAGCAGCTTGATCCGTAAGGCCTGGCGGCAGTTCGATCACTTGGCTTCCTGCTCCGGAGTTAGGCGCGCACATCGCTAGCGGCGGGTTGGGAGTTGGTGCTGCGAGGTCCCGCCCAGGTATCCTATGTGGCGTTGAACCGTGGATCGGGCGCGAAGGGCGCCTGTCGCCCCGGTGCAAGTATCGGACTCATCATCGAAAAGGGACTATTAAGTGGCGAACATCAAGTCGCAGATCAAGCGAAACCTGACTAACGAGAAGGCGCGCCAGCGGAACAAGTCGATCAGGTCCGCGCTCAAGACATCGGTGCTCCGCTTCCGTGAAGCCTTGGCCAGCGGCGACTCGGCGAAGGCTCTGGACGCGGCGAAGTCCGCGGGACGTCAGATGGACAAGGCCGCGAGCAAAGGCGTGATCCACAAGAACCGCGCGGCCAGCCACAAATCCGCGATGTTCTCGCGGGCTTCGAACCTAGGCTGACAGTCAGGCCGCGATCTCCATCCGGCAGCTCCGCGGGCGAGGATTCAGGCGGTCATTCGCACAATCAACTGTTCAAGGACAGCCAGCTTCTGCTCATCGTCCAGCGCCTGACCCCCTTCCAGGCCACCCTTCATGTCCGCATCAAGTCCCGGCAGTACAACAGCGAACCGCGCGATGCGCCGCGGCGTCCACCCGAAACGCCGGATGTTCTCCCTGGCTCGATCCAGTTGCCAAGGCTGTACTCCTACTCGGGCTGCCACGGCGGAACCGGTCTGGCTGGCCAACGCCATCACTCGTAGGCCATGAGCCAAGGCCGCGACAACCGAAACGCCCACGCCCTTCTGGCCGCCTCGCCGCTCCATCCCCCGCAGCAGCCGGATGGCTTCAGCTGACCTGCCTGCCCACACGTGGTCGGCGACTTTGAACGAGCTGATCTTCGCCTGCGCTGGGAATCTCGCCTGGACAGTCTCTGGCGTGACGTGGCCGTCGGAGCTGTCGGCCACCGCCTGACGCACCGCCGCCAGCAGCAGTCCCAGGGAATTGATGCCGATGGCCTCAACTAGCCACTGCTCAGCCTCGGGGTCCAGGGTTCCTCCTGCCTGGGCAGCCGCCCGACGCATCACGCCTCTCGCATCTGACTCAGTCGGTTTGGCGCACTTGATGATCTGGGCGCCCGCCTTCGCGCCAGCGTTGATCACACCACGGCCTTTCGCCCCCCCGCCGTGCCCGACCACCAGCACCGGACCGGCACCGTCGGCGACAACGGACTTGAGCACCTCGATGGCATCCGCGTCAGCTGACTCCGTAGCGAGGGCCACGATGATGGGCGAGTCCCCGAATAGGCTTGGCTCGAGCGCCTGGCGCAGCCTTTCCAGCGCGGACAAGCCAGCCGGGTCGTCGGTCGGCGAGCTGAAGTCAATCGTGACAAGCCCGAGATCGGGGAACGCTTTCCGGCGGGCCGCGACCGCTGCGGCCAATTCGCCTTCCACGACAGCTGGCTCGGGTCCAGTCACGATCGCGACCCTAGGTACGGCTTGGACGTTCACGATCTGATCGTGCCATCCGCGTCCGACACGCGAGATCGTCGGGCCGTAGTCACCCCTGTGGGGCTGCTTCCACTTGACCCGACCGCCAGGTGTAGGCCCATGCTCCGGCGACGTCAGTGCGCGCTATCTGTGAGCCGGACCTTCGGTACAGCGCCAGGGCGCTGTCGGCTGGGTGCCCGTAGTCGTTGTCGGCCCCAGAGCTCACAGCGGCCATGCCCGCGTCTGTCCAGCTCGCGAACCGGGGGTGTTGGTTCGCCGAGCCGTGGTGCGGGATCACTACTAGGTCGATACCTCCGGGCACGGCGCCCGCTCGGATGATTGAGCCCTGAGCCCCACTCTCGATGTCACCGGTGAGCAGAGCCGAACCGGGTTCCACACCTGGCCATCGAACCAGCAGCACGACGCTGGAGTTGTTGGGGTCTGAACTGGCTCCGGGATCCCGACCGTCCGGCCACAGGACCCGCGCGTCAACCGCGCCGCTGTGGATCTCGTCCCCGGCTCGCGCGACTCGGACTGGGACGCCCTCCCGCTTCGCAACTGTCTCGACGAAGGACGCGTTCTCCTCAGGCTCCCGCAGCGGGCTGACCAGGATCTGCCCCGTGTCCCAACCCTCCAGCACCTCTTCCAGCCCGCCGACGTGATCGGCATGGAAGTGAGACAGCACGACGCCTGATAGCTGTTTCACGAGTGCATCCGACAAACACTGGGCCACGCCGCCGTCTTCGGGTCCGGCGTCCACAAGGACAGCGCCATCGTCGGATGTGCGCAGAAGCGCGGCCGATCCCTGCCCCACGTCGCAGACAATGACCCGCCAGTCGTCAGGAGGCCAGGCCCGTGAGGATCTGGAAAGCGGACCGCACGCCACGGCGGCTGGCACTAGTGCGGCCGCACACGCGAGCAGTCCTATGACAGCCCAACGCGGGTCGGACGACTCTCCTGACCCACAGCGGCGCGGGCTGAACACCGAGGCTGTCCAGTGGCATGTGGCGCGCAGCCGGGGACCACGCGACCAGGCCGCCATAGCAGCCGCCGCTAGCAGCACAGTCACCACCAATGCCGGGCCAGGGCCGCTCTTGGACAGTTCTTGGGTCCGTTCGGCGATGTTCGCGATCCATCCTGAGAATGGAATCGCCAGCGCACCCAGTCCGGATGCCAGCTCCGGCGAGGCCAAGCTGATGACGGCCGCCCCGAGCCCGAGGAGGGTAATGGGCGCCACGACGGGCGCCGCTAGCACGTTCGCCGGAACCGCCAGGACACTCACGCCTCCATTCATCGCCAGCAGGATGGGTGCTGTCGCGATCTGTGCGCCGATGGTCAAACACAGCGCGTCAATCGCCAGACTTGGGACCCTGGCGGCGCCCGGGATTCGCTGGGCGTTTCGCCGCATGACTGGGGAGATCACGAGTAGGCCGATCGTCGCCGCCACCGACAACGAGAACCCCAGTGACACGCTCAGTCCCGGGCTTATCAGCAGCAGTAGTGTCACGGCGGTCCCCATCGCGGGTAACCCAGCTAGCGCCCCGCCACGCCACAGGCCGATCAGCGCCACGCAGCCCATGCCCGCCGCCCTGAGCACGCTTGGCTGCGGCCCGACCAATGCCACGTACCCCGCGAGAACGATGCCCCCGGCAGCGAACTGACCGCCCGGGGGAATGCGCGCCAGACGCGCCGCCCCTATCCCCACGAGCAGGACCAGCGCCGTGTTTCCGCCGGACACAGCTGTTAGGTGCGACAGTCCGGAGTCGCGCATCGCGTCGCCGAAATCAGGGCTCTGCTGTGACTCATCGCCCAGGGCCAGGCCGGCTACGAGGCTCGCCGGTGCGGCGGGTTGTTCCGCGAGGGCATCCCGCAGGCCTTGCCTCACCCGGTGCAGCCATTCGGCAGGCCCGGACACCGGGCTCAGTATCTGAGGCGAACGTGAGACGCGAAGGGTCGCCGCGGAGTCGTCGCCGACCCGCCGGGGCAGAAGTTTTCCGCGAACCTCGACGACAGTTCCAATGGGCAAGCCGACCCATTCGGAGTCCGCCGGTGCCAGTATCCGCACCGGGGCATCCAGCGACCACTCCTGTCCCCTGCTGGCACGCACGGCTGTCAACCTGCCTCGAAGCGACACGCCGGCCTCTTGCCAGGCCCCGGCCGGTGCCACATTCCGAGTCTCGCTGGCCGTCGTCAAGGTCGCGAGCACATCGGCGTGACTCGCAGCGGCTTCGGCGATCACAGGTTGTTCCAGGCTGGACACCGCGCCTCCACCAACCGCGACTCCCGCCACGACTGCCACCCCCGCCATGGCCACCGCGGGTCGTAGAGCGCGCCACCTTCCAAGGATGGCTCCGCTGAGTCCTCCAACGACGAGCCCCGCGGCTAGCGCGCCAACCCAGCCCCACAGGTAGGTGGAAGCGCTGCTGAGCCAAACCGCGACGGCCAGCGTCGGCAAAGTCGCGTTGAACCCTGGCCTACGCTCACCGACAACTTCGTTGCCGACTCCCGCCTGGTCTGTGGTCACCCGACAGACAGTTTCGACCTCATCGACGCCAGCGTGGCGTCCCCTATCCCTGACACCTCAAGCAAGTCATCCACGCTCCGGAACGGCCCGTTCGCGGTCCGCCACTCGACGATGCGGGCCGCCAGCACAGGCCCGACGCCAGGAAGGTCTTCTAGTTCAGTCGCAGTGGCACGGTTGATGTCGATCACGGCGCTTGGACTCGCCGCCGTGGATGGGGCCGACGCCGGGCTCGTCGCGGGCGTCCAGCCGCGGCCGACGATGACCTGCTGCCCGTCTGTGAGGATCTGCGCAAGGTTGACCGGTCCGAAGTGCCTTCCGGGCCGCAGACCACCCGCCGCCTCGATCGCGTCAGCGACCCTGGAGCCATCCGGAAGACGTTGAAGTCCTGGCCGCCGCACCGCCCCCCGCACGTCGACCACGACGACGCCACCCGTCTGACTGCCAGGAGTCGCCGAGGCTGCCCCGGTCGGCGTGGCACTCTCTTGCGCTGTGGAGGCGGGAGTAGCTGGCGACGTGACCAGCAGTTCCGGTCCCGGCGGCGGCTCCGTCGTCGACGGTTGCCCTGACGCCAGAGAAGCCGATTCGACTGACTGCGCCGTCATCGTGAGGTTGGGTTCTGCCCGGCCTTGGCTCCACCACCAAGCCGCCAGACCCATGGCAACTACGGACATCGCCACGACACCGCGCACCGACGACCAGTCGGGCAGTCGGCGTCGGCGTGGTAGTGGCTGAAGGCGAAGCTCTTCGCGGTCGTTTGTCACCCTTCGAAGCTAGGTCCGATAGGTCATCCCGGCGAGCCATGTTCTCGCCCTGTGGACTAGCACCTGTTCGTCCACAAGCAAGCCGAATATGGGCGGGTCGGTGCGCGCTACGGTCACGACATCCGCACCGCGGTAACCTCCCACAGCGTCCGAACTGCCCGATCCACCCCAGCCATCGACGGAAACGGCCGCTAACGCAAGACGCGACAGTTTCCGAAAGAAACGCCTGTTCTAACGGGCGCGTCTGTACCCAAACATTCGCGTTTGTCGGGAACGGCCGCTAACGCAAGGGGTGGGCAGGAGATGGCTAGCCCGGCGGAGTTCGATACAGGCAGGTCAGCCGGGCCGTGCAAACCGGCCGGTCGTTCTCGTCTGTCAGGGAGATCATCAGGGTCGCCAGAGTGCGGCCGATCACCAGCGGTTTGGCCACAGCGGTCACGGTGCCGGAAGTGGCCGATCGGTGATGCGCGCACGACAGTTCGATGCCGACGGGGAAGCGGCCCTCGGGGGCAAGAAGCGCCGCCAGCATCGATCCGATTGATTCAGCCAGCACAGCGCTCGCGCCGCCGTGAAGAAGCCCCATCGGCTGCCGGTTCCCCACAACGGGCATCGTCGCCCGGATCCCATCGGGCCGGGCCTCCGTTATGCGGATACCCATGCGTTCCGCCAGCTCGCCGTGGTGCTGATTCAGGCGCTCGACGACATCAACAGGCCAGCTATCGCCGGGCTGAATCTGGGGGATAGGGGGGAAGGAGTCTTCAGCGTCTGGGGGTCCCCCCGCCCGCCGCGCTGCGGCGGGGAGGGGGAGAGGCGCAGGGAGGGATTCCGTCACGTCAGGGAGGTTACCGGCACCCGTGCGCTGTCGGAGCGTCCGCATAGGCTCAGGGGGATGAAACCTAGGCCGCGACTGCTGCTCGTGGACGGCCACTCGTTGGCTTACCGCGCCTTCTACGCGTTGCCGACAGACAAGTTCGGCACAAGCACCGGCCAGCCAACCAACGCGGTGTACGGATTCACATCCATGCTGATCAGCACGCTGAGGGATGAGCAACCCACTCATGTGGCGGTGGCTTTCGACGTTTCGCGGCGCACATTCCGCAGTAGCGAGTACGCGGAGTACAAGGCGAACAGGGCGGAATCGCCACAGGAGTTCGCCGGGCAAGTGGACTTCATCAGGGAAGTCCTCGCTGCGATGGGGATCAAGTCGATCGAGCGCGAGGGCTTCGAGGCCGATGACGTGCTCGCGACGCTGGCCCGCACGGCCGCGAGTCAGGGCATGGATGTTCTGATCCTGTCCGGAGATCGCGACGTCTTGCAGCTGGTGTCAGACCACGTCACTGTCTTGTACCCTCGGCGCGGCGTCTCAGACCTGGCCAGGATGACACCGGCTGCGGTTCGCGAGAAGTACTCGGTGTCCCCACAGACGTACTGCGACCTGGCTGCGATCGTCGGGGAAACGTCAGACAATCTCCCCGGCGTCCCGGGGGTCGGGCCTGGATACGCTGCCAAGTGGTTAGGCCAGTTCGGTTCCTTGGCCGGAATCCTGGAACACGCCGATGAACTGCCAGGCAAGAAGGGCGAGGCCCTGCGGGAGCACGCCCAGCAGGTACTGCTGAACCGGCGCTTGAATCAACTCGTGGACGACCTTCCGCTGGATGAGTCGCCGGACGATCTGATCCGAGCGCCTCTGGACCGGGGGCGCATCCACGAGGTCTTCGACGCTCTCCAGTTCCGCGTGCTGCGCGACCGCCTGTTCGCGACCCTTGAGGCAGATGTCGCCCGGCCGGAAGACTCCCAGACGGTTGACACCGAGGTGATCGCGCCAGGCCACGTCGCGGAGTGGCTCAGGGTCAACGCTGAAGCGGATCTTTACGGTCTGGCTTGGTCTGGACAGTGGGGTCGCGGCACTGGCGACCTTGACGCCCTGGCCATCGCCGCTGCCGCGGGCCCTGCCGCCGCCGCTGCGGGCCCTGCCGCTGCCGCTGCCGCGGGCCCTGCCGCTGCCGCTGGCCCATCGGCCGGATGGTGCGATCTATCCTTCCTGACCGCCGATGATCAGGAGGCCCTCAAGACGTGGCTCGCTGATGGGAGCGTCCGCAAGGCCGTCCACGATGCGAAGGGTCCGCTGCTCGCTCTGCGCGCCCGGGGATGGGCCATGTCTGGCCTGGTCGTCGACACGGCACTCGCGGCCTATCTCGTGCTTCCCGGACAACGTTCCTTCGGCCTCGTCGACCTCGCGGCTCGCTTCCTTCAACGCGACCTGGCCACCAGCGAAGAAGTCGGCGGCCAGATGCTCCTTGACGCCGGCGGGGAACGCGACGCCTCGAGGATGGGCTCGCTCGCCAAGGCCACCGGTGACTTGGCGATTGAGCTGACGCGGATGCTTCAGGAGCGTGGGGGCAGCCGATTGCTGGCCGAGCTTGAGATGCCGCTGCAAGGAGTCCTGGTCGACATGGAGGCCACGGGTATCGCGGTGGACGTCAAGCGGCTCGTCCAACTGGAGCGGGAGTTCGCGGACCGGATGAGACAGACCGAGGAGCAGGCACACGATCTGGCCGGGCGGCCCTTCAACCTGGGAAGCCCAAAGCAGCTTCAGGAGATCCTGTTCGGTGAACGCGGCCTGCCGAAGACGAAGCGGATCAAGACCGGGTACACAACCGACGCGGACGCGTTGCAGTCCCTGTTCGCCAAGACCGAGGACCCGCTGCTCCAGGAGTTGTTGATCTGGCGGGATGTTAGCCGGATGCGGCAGACAGTCGCCGGGCTGATCCCGCTGGCTGATGCCGCCCATCGCATTCACACCACGTTCAACCAAACCGTGGCCGCGACCGGGCGCCTGACGAGCGCCGACCCCAACCTGCAGAACATCCCCGTCCGCACCCCCGAGGGACGGCGGATCCGAGCCGCGTTCGTCGTCGGCGATGGGTACGAGACCTTGTTGACAGCGGACTACGCACAGATCGAGATGCGGATAATGGCGCACGTTTCCGGGGACCAAGGCCTCATTGACGCGTTTCGCGCCGGAGAGGACTTGCACACGAGCGTCGCCTCGCAGGTTTTCGGCTGTCCCGCCGACCAGGTTGACCCCGAGATGCGCCGCCGGATCAAGGCGATGTCGTACGGGCTGGCCTATGGGCTGTCCGCGTACGGTCTCGCCACGCAGCTTGGCACTTCGCCAGAGGAAGCCAAGAGCCTCATGGACACGTACTTCGAGCGGTTCGGCGCGGTCAGGGATTACCTGCATGGCGTCGTGGAAGAAGCGCGCCAAACCGGCTTCACCGAAACGATCTTGGGGCGGCGGCGGTACTTGCCGGACCTGACCAGTGACAACCGAATGCGTCGTGAGATGGCCGAGCGCATGGCGTTGAACGCGCCCATGCAAGGCTCCGCCGCCGACATAATCAAAGTGGCCATGATCGACATCCACCGTGAGCTGCGAGACGCTGGACTTGGCAGCAGGCTGCTTCTGCAGGTCCACGACGAACTCGTTGTCGAAGTGGCGCCCGGTGAGTGCGACGTCGTGCTCGGCCTCGTCAAGAACCGTATGGAGCACGCGGTCGAGCTCTCAGTGCCAATCTCCGTCCACATCGGACTCGGCGTGGATTGGGACAAGGCAGCTCACTGACCGGCCGATGCGTGGCGGTACGGTGCGGGGCGGGACGGTCACCATTTGGCAACGACTTCGCGCTGCGGCGCTCGATTCAGTTGCGGTGTGGCAATCTTCCTGCATGGCACGCGTGGCGGTGAGTGCGACAGTGGTTGTCGCTTCGCTTCTGGCTGCCTCGGGATGCGCCGTCAACCGGGTCACAGACCCCAATCCGGACGTCGGTTTCACGCCTTGCACACAGGTGGAGTGCTCCGGGGAGCTGCCAAGCGGGTCGGCCTTCGAAATCATGATGCCCCAGACGTGGAACGGCTCACTGGCCATCTACTCGCATGGCGCGAGCGCCGACAGTGACTCCGCAGCCGCATCGGCTGGCTTCCTTCCAGCGGGCCGCGCTCTAGGCCCAGCCCCGGCGCCGCTGTGGAGTAGGGGCGACAAGTCCATCGCGGATGTGCTGCTCGGGGCTGGCTACGCGATCGCGGGCGCGGCTCCCGGCGAAGGGGCTTGGCGAGTTCCCGCTCAAATCAAGTCAGGTGAGGAGCTGTACGAGTATTTCTCTGAGAACATCGCTGTTCCGAACCGCGTCTACGTTTGGGGGATGTCGGAGGGGGGACTCGCGAGCGTTCGGCTCGCTGAGCTCCACCCAGACTGGGTCTCCGGGGGCGCCGCTTTGTGCGCTCCCACGGCCGGCGCGCGCCCGACGTTCAACCTGGCTTTGGACGTGGCCTTCGCGGTGAAGCAACTCATGTATCCGCGCATGAAGCTCACCGGGTACTCGTCGGTTGAGGAAGCCGCGGCTGTTCGCGATGCCGCGATAGTCAGAGTCCGCCGCGCTCCCCTCACTCCAAGCGGGGTAGCGAAAGTGCTGTTCATCGGGTCGCTGTCCGGGCTCCCCGCTGAATCGGTGACAGAATCTGGGGAGGACAGATCAAGCCAGGCGGCGGCCTACGGCGAAGGCATTGAGAACCTGATCGCGATGTCGACGGTGTTGCGTTACGACTTGGAGCGACAAGTCGGGGGAAACCCCTCCAGCAACTCCGGGACCGACTACCTGTCACGAATATCGGCGGCGGAGCAGTCCGTGATCGACGAGCTACGGTCCGGGTCGGTCGCCGCGCTGTACGACAAGCTCAACGCCGGGCAACGTATCGAGTCAGAGCCTGACGCTGAGGCGTCCGCGGCGGAGTTGGGCGGCCCCTCCGGCGACGTGGCCGTTCCATTGATCGCGCTGCACAACGCGGCCGATCCTGTCTACATAGCTCAGCACGCGACGTCATACGCGGATCGCGCAGCCTCCCACTCCGCTGAATCGCGCGCGAGGCTGGTCAACCTGTTCGTGGTCCCTCCGGACGGCCAGTCCAGCGTGAATCCGGCCGATGAGGGGGCGGGGCATTGCGTTTTCAAGCGGCGCACGGTCTTGGGAACGATGATTCTGCTCAACGACTGGGCGCGCAACGGCCGATATCCGCAGCGGGATGCGATCGAAAAGGCCCTGCCTGGGGCGGAGCTGGCCGTCAACGCGGACGTCGGTGCGTGGCCCGCGACTGGGGTAGTGCCGACAGCTCAGCGCAGTGTCCCTTGACACATAGTTGGACCGCCGTTTGACCCCCGTCTCAGGCGGTCCGTAGTCTGGCACTTGCGTTGTGGGCTGCGCGCGGTCTCGGACCGAGCAGACCGCGTTGTTCTGGGCAAGAGTCGGCGACGGGGGGATTCCCCCGGATCCGGAGACCAAGAACAAGAGTTCACTGCGCGAAGCTACTAGCGACAATGGAACGAACCAACTTCATGACGTCCACTACCGACACCGTCGGCAAACCCGCGGCTCCGCAAGTCGCAGTCAACGACATCGGAACCGCCGAGGACTTCCTCGCGGCAGTCGAGCAGACAATCAAACCTTTCGACGATGGCGACATCGTCACCGGCATCGTGGTCCAGGTCGACCGGGACGAAGTCCTTGTCGATATCGGCTACAAGACCGAAGGCATCATTCCCAGCAAGGAACTGTCGATCAAACACGATGTCGATCCCGATCAGGTCGTAAGCGTCAATGACGCTATCGAAGCCCTGGTGCTGACCAAGGAGGATAAGGAAGGTCGCCTGATCCTTTCCAAGAAGCGCGCGCAGTACGAGCGGGCCTGGGGAACGATCGAGCAGATCAAGGCAGCGGACGGTGTCGTCGAAGGTGCGGTGATCGAAGTCGTCAAGGGCGGCTTGATCCTCGACATCGGACTGAGGGGGTTCCTGCCGGCGTCTCTGGTGGAGATGCGTCGCGTGCGTGACCTGCAGCCGTATGTCGGCCAGACGATCGAAGCCAAGATAATCGAGTTGGACAAGAACCGGAACAACGTCGTGCTGTCCCGCAGGGCCTGGCTGGAAGAAACACAGTCCGCTGTGCGCACAGGCTTCCTGAACGAGCTTCAGAAGGGCCAGATCCGGACCGGCACGGTGTCCAGCATCGTAAGCTTCGGCGCGTTTGTGGACCTGGGTGGCGTAGACGGCCTTGTGCACGTGTCCGAGCTGTCCTGGAAGCACATCGAGCACCCGTCAGAGGTCGTAGAAGTGGGCCAGGAAGTGACAGTCGAGGTACTCGACGTTGACATGGACCGTGAACGAGTTTCGCTCTCGCTGAAGTCCACGCTCGAAGACCCCTGGCAACACTTCGCCCGCACTCACCAGATGGGCCAAGTCGTTCTCGGCAAGGTCACCAAACTCGTTCCGTTCGGCGCTTTCGTGCGCGTCGAAGAAGGCATCGAGGGCCTTGTGCACGTTTCTGAGCTCGCTGGCCATCACGTCGAGCTGCCGGACCAGGTTGTCGGAGTTGGTGACGAGATCTTCGTCAAGGTCATCGACATAGACCTCGAGCGGCGACGGATCTCCCTTTCGCTCAAGCAGGCGAACGAGAGCACCAACGGCGCTTCGGTCGTGGAGGAGTTCGATCCATACCTGTACGGGATGGCCCCCGCGTTCGACGAAGATGGCAAGTACATCGGACCGGACGGATTCGACCCGCAGACCGGGGAGTGGAAGGCCGGATTCGAGGGCCAGCGAGCCCTCTGGGAGCAGGAATACGCCGAGGCACACGCCCGATGGGAGGCTCACCGCAAGCAGATCGGCGATGCTGCCGCAGCTCAGCAGACCGTACTGCTGGAGTCGGGTGAGACACCTTCGGAGTACTCGTCGGACGCTGGCCGCCAGTCAGAGGGGACTCTCGCGGAGGACGAGGCGCTTCAGGCCTTGCGGGACAAACTCGCTACCGACTGAGTTGCGGTCGGCATGACCAGAGTCGCGCTCACGGGCGAGATCGGTTCAGGCAAGAGCACGGTTGCGCGTTGGCTGGCTGACCGTGGGGCGGTCGTCGTAGACGCCGATCAGCTGGCTCGGGAACTTGTCGAGCCGGGCAGGCCCGCCCTGGCGGAGATCGTTGAGCAATTCGGCGGCGACGTGATCAGGCCTGACGGGACACTGGACCGAGCAAGTTTGGCGGCCGTCGTGTTCAATGACCCGGTTCGATTGTTGGCCCTGAACCAGATCATGCATCCGCGCATCGCCGTTGAGGCCGAGAGGCGACTGGCTGAGGTACCTGTCAGCCAGGTCGCGTTGTACGACACACCGCTGCTGGCCGAGACCGACCCTGATGGTGAGTGGGACTTCGTGATCGTTGTCGAAGCGCCCAGGGATGCACGGCTTGAACGGCTAGTGGAATTCAGGGGCATGGCCAGGGACGACGCGTTGGCTCGCATCGCGGCGCGGGATTCCGAACGCGAGACTCGAGTCGTGGCGGACATCGTGATCCGCAACGACTCGGGTTTGGATCGCCTGCGGGAGTGCGTGGACGAGGTCTGGGCGCGGATCAGCGGAGCCGAGATCAACTGAACCGGTTCGCGAGCTCCAGGCGCTTGATCTTGCCTGACGCTGTGTACGGCAGGCTGGACAACTTATGGGTTTCCTTCGGGATCTTGTAGCTGGCCAGGCGGTCACGGGCCCACTGCGCGACAACAGCCTGGTCAGCCGCGCCCGTGTACGTCACGCAGACGCGCATCCCCCAGTCCTCGTCGGCGACCCCGAACACCGCCACCTCGCGAACTCCAGGGCAGGCCCCCAGGACAGCCTCAACTTCCGCCGGGTAGACGTTCACGCCCCCGCTGATGATCAGATCCTCCCTCCTCCCGTCCAGGAACAGGTACCCGTCGCTGTCGAGACGCCCCAGATCCCCGACGGTGAAAGCTGGCCCGAAGCCAGTCTCACGCCAGGCCTTCGCGGTGGATTCGGGATCGCGCCAGTAGCTGAACCGGGCGAACGAGGGGGCAGCGCACCAAACAACGTCATCGCTGATGATCAAGTGGCGCCCGGTGCGCGCCCTGCCAACGGTCCCGGGGTGCGCCTCCCACTCAAGCCCCTGGCAGACCGAGAACTGCCCCTCGGTCGCCCCATAGAACTCCCAAACGCGCTCAGCGCCCGCCCAATGGTGCATCCGTGTCTTCAGCTTTTGCGGGCACGGCGCTCCCGCGTGCACGAGCATCCGGTACGGCGACGCGGGGGGCCCGCCGGGCAGCGCGAGGACCCGCTGAATGTGACTCGGCACCACGAAGGCAGTCGTCGGCTTCAGCTCCACGAGTGCGCGTGCGGTCCTCCGAGCGTCGAAACGGCCAGGGAATGCGATGGAGCCGCCCGCGAGGACTACAGCGATCGCGAATCTCAGCGGTCCAGAGTGACACAGAGGCCCGTGCACCAAGGAGACGTCTTGGTCCGTGAACTGCCACAGGGACTGCTCGTCTAGCCACAGCTCGCGGGCCTGAGCCTCGGGCAGATCCCCTGTCCAAACCCCCTTGGGTGTGCCAGTTGTGCCCGACGTGTAGTGCATTGGCCGGCCCTGCGGGAAGTCGCTGAGGTCGGGGGCCGGGGCGGGGTCGTCGAGCAGTCGGTCGACGTCGGCCCGTTCGCGGACGTGCCGGATAGGCTGTGCGTCGCTGAGCATCAGGTCGCGCTCACCTGGCTTCAGCAGCGGGTTGATCATCACGGGAACGATTCCGGCGCGTAGCGATCCCAGAACTATCGACAGCACCCTGGCCTGGGAGCGTGCGACATCCGACAAGGCCATGGGTGCGCCTCCGGCGGACGGATGCTCGGGTGTTGTGATGGCGACCCTGTCGCCGGGGCGGGCGCCCATGGCCCACAAACCCGCCGCCGCGCGGACCGCGTCGGCCTGCAGCTCTCGCGCTGTCGCTACGTGCACGTGGCTACGTTAGAGCCCCGGGGTGCGGCGCGACGCCGCGGATTGGCCGAGGTGGACAGTGAGCCTTAGCGTTGTACGCATGACCCGCCCCGTCACGGAACTGAAGCGCCGTGTCGCTCCCTTCCGCGTCGTTTCCGACTTCGAACCGGCGGGCGACCAGCCAGCGGCGATCGAGGACCTCGTCCGGCGAATCGAGCGAGGTGACCGCGACATCGTGTTGCTCGGTGCGACGGGCACTGGCAAGTCGGCGACCGCGGCTTGGCTAGTGGAGCGACTGCAGCGGCCGACACTGGTGATGGCGCCCAACAAGACTCTCGCGGCGCAATTGGCGAACGAGTTCCGCGAGCTGCTGCCGGACAACGCGGTTGAGTACTTCGTGTCCTACTACGACTACTACCAGCCCGAGGCTTACATCCCGCAATCGGACACATACATCGAGAAGGACTCCTCGATCAACGACGAAGTCGAGCGGTTGCGGCATTCGGCCACGAACTCGCTGCTGACGCGTCGTGACGTCGTAGTGGTTGCCACCGTTTCGGCCATCTACGGCCTCGGAACGCCGCAGGAGTACGTGGACAGGATGGTGCCGCTGCGAGTAGGTGACAGCTGGAACCGCACCGAGCTGTTGCACCGCCTGGTGGAGATCCAGTACGTGCGCAATGACGTCGCCTTTCAGCGAGGGACATTCCGTGTCCGTGGCGACACGGTGGAGATCTTCCCCGTCTATGAGGAACATCCGGTTCGCGTGGAGATGTTCGGCGACGATATAGAACGCCTGATGACACTCCACCCGCTCACGGGCGAGATCCTGACCGAGGATCAGGAACTGTATGTATTCCCGGCGAGCCACTACGTCGCCGGACCCGAGCGGATGGGGCGAGCCATCCGTGACATCGAGGCAGAGCTGGGCGAACGGCTAGCGGAGCTTGAGCGGCAGGACAAGCTGCTGGAGTCCCAACGCCTGAGGATGCGCACCGACTACGACATCGAGATGATGCGCCAGATCGGATCGTGCGCGGGAATCGAGAACTACTCGCGCCACATAGACGGTCGCGCCCCGGGAACGCCACCGAATTGTCTTCTCGACTACTTCCCGGACGACTTCCTGCTCGTGATCGACGAGTCGCATGTGACGGTCCCGCAGATCGGCGCGATGTATGAGGGGGACAGGAGTCGGAAACGAACGCTGGTGGATCACGGGTTCAGGCTGCCGAGCGCGATGGACAACCGCCCGCTGCGCTGGGAGGAATTCGCCGAGAGGATTGGTCAGACGGTCTACATGTCGGCGACGCCCGGTCCGTATGAGTTGGCCCGCGTCAAGGGCGACGTGGTCGAGCAGGTCATTAGGCCCACCGGCTTGCTGGACCCCGAGCTGATCCTCAAGCCGACGAAGGGTCAGATCGATGACCTCATCCATGAGATTCGGCTGCGCCAGGAGCGTCACGAACGAGTCCTTGTCACGACCCTTACCAAGAGAATGTCCGAGGATCTGACGAACTACCTGCTCGACCACAAGATCCGGGTGCGGTACCTGCACTCTGAGGTTGACACGATCCGCCGGGTCGAGTTGCTGCGTGAACTGCGAATGGGTGAATACGACGTGCTCGTGGGGATCAACCTGCTGCGCGAAGGCCTCGACCTGCCCGAGGTTTCGCTCGTCTCGATCCTGGACGCCGACAAGGAGGGGTTCCTGCGAAGCGGCCGAAGCCTCATCCAGACGATCGGCAGAGCGGCCCGCAACGTGTCAGGCGAAGTCCACATGTACGCGGACAAGGTGACCGATTCGATGCGCATGGCAGTCGACGAAACCAACAGACGGCGAGCCAAGCAGGTCGCTCACAACGCCGCGCACGGCATAGACCCCACGCCACTGCGCAAGAAGATCGCCGACATCACCGATCTGCTCTCGCGCGAGGACGCTGACACGGCCGCGCTAGGTGTGTCACCGCGAGGCGAGCGTGCCAGCGTCTCGGCTGGAGGCCCCGGACGCTCCAGGGCCAGAGGACTGTCGCTCCAGGAAGATGAACTGGAGGACCTGATCGCACAGTTAAGCGATGAGATGCACGTCGCCGCGGCGGATCTGCACTTCGAAGTCGCTGCCCGCTACCGAGACGAAGTCCAAGAGCTGAAGCGAGAGCTGCGCGGCATGCGCGACGCCGTCTCCGGTTGAGTGGCCACGAGAGCCGGTTAGTGTGTGCTGATGGACGTGCCGACCTGGTTGTGGCTGGCAACCATCGGGGGCATCCTGGGCGTAATCATTGTCGACCTGCTCGTGGTCGACAGTCGTCCTCACGTGTTCACGACCGCCGACGCCACACGGTGGGTCTTGTTCTACGTCGCAGCCGCCGTGCTCTTCGGGGTTGGGCTGCTCTTGTTCGTCAGCCCGAGCATCGCGGGGGAGTTCTACGCCGGCTACATCACGGAGTACTCGCTGAGCGTGGACAACCTGTTCGTGTTCATCGTGATCATGTCCGCTTTCGCCGTGCCACAAGTGCTTCAGCACCGCGTTCTGCTGATCGGTGTCTTGATCGCCCTATTCTTGCGCGGGATCATGATAGCTGTCGGTGCGGCAGCCATCGAGAGATTCACGGTCACGTTCTACTTCTTCGGGGCACTGCTGCTGTTCACGGCGGTTCAGCTCGTCCGCGGCCATGGGGTCGATCCTGACCCCGCGTCCAACCCGGTGGTCAAGATTGTGGAGCGGTACTTGCCGACCACCAGTGACTACCACGGTTCGCGCCTCGTAGTAAGGGTCGGTGGGCGGCGGTTGCTGACGCCGATGCTGCTGGTCATGGTCGCCATCGGCACTACCGACGTGCTGTTCGCGCTGGATTCAATCCCGGCGATCTTCGGACTCACCCACAATGCCTACCTGGTGTTCACTGCGAACGCCTTCGCCCTCATGGGACTGCGGCAGCTCTACTTCCTCGTGCACGGATTGCTCGACAGGTTGGTGTACCTGCCGCTGGGGCTTGCTGTGATCCTGGGCTTCATCGGAGGGAAGCTGATCCTTGAGGCCATCCACGCCACGAGCAATCTTCCGGTTCCGACGATTCCGATCTGGAGCTCCCTGGCGTTCATCATCCTGGTCCTGGCACTCACGACCGTGGCCTCGCTCTGGCGGGCACGGCGTGATCCCTCGATGGTCTCCGGTAGCGCCAGGCGCGGTCACGAGCAAGCCTTGCGCCGCGGTGGCAAGGGGCTGGAGGAACTCCCCCCCACGCGAGGTGTGTGGAGCGAATCGGGCGAGGAGCCGCTCGGAGACGACTGATTCGCCGACAGTCGTTGTGGCGTCATTGTCGACGCGAGCAGGACACGACCGTTCGGCGCGCCAAGCATGATCTTTTCGGCTAGTGTTCGCCTCATGTCAGCTAATGATGAAGCAATCGCCAGGATCACTGAAGCCATTGAGTCGGCCCGAGCTGCTGTGAAGCAGTTCGCCGACACGGTGGCCGACACCGCCACCGCCAAGGCAACCGCCGGACAAAGCCAGCTCAGTGAGAGCGCCGCGGGCGCCTCAGAAGCAGTCAATGCCGCACTCGCCAGTGCTCAGGAGCAGGTAGAGGGCCTCCTTGAGACGCTGAAGGGCGCAGCTCAGACAGCTTCGGAGAAGGTTACCTCCGCACTGCCTAAGTCGGAGTAGCGTCGGCGCCCCGCTTCCGCGTGGGGCTGGACGACACCGCGCAACGTTTGTCGCCCGGTGTTGGGTCAGTACGCCTGGTTGTGGCCGCGATTCCAGGCGACGAACTTGTGCATTCCGTAGCGACGCTTGACGTACCGCAGCGCTGCCCAGACGTTCGTGTACGGCACGATTTGGAACTTCAGGCGCTTGTAGCCAGGTTTGGCATTTGAGCGGTAGGTGGGGGCGATTACCTGCATCAGGCCCTTAGAGGGGTAACCACGCTGGGCGTTGATGTCCCAGTTGTTGACGTTGTTCGGATTGCCGCCGGACTCCTGCTGGATCTGCGCCAGGATGCCAGGCAGGAACTTCTGCTTGATCTTGTGCTCGCGCATGACGCCCAGCACGAGGTTGCCCCAGCGCTCAACTCGAGGGTAGAAGCGGTGGCGGTTGGGGTGGCGCAGACGAACCCCGCGCAAGCGCGCTGGGCGCCAGTTGGCTTGGATCCATCGCGAAGGCCCCGTCGAGACCGATACTACAGCTTGCCGACTGCCGACAGGTATCCGGGATTTCGAGAACTTCGCGGGCGTAGCGCCGGTGGCAACGACGGCGGCGGGCTGAGCCGGGGCCGCGGCGACCTGGCCAGCCACGATGCCCGTGAGCGGGATCACGAGCGCGACTGAGGCAGCGGTGATCCGGGCGCGAGGTGTGAGCATGAACATCCTTGTGCTGGCAGCACCGTGCGGCGCTGCGATCCAAGAGGCGTTCAACGCGCTCCCGCTGGCGATTCCGGGAGTTGCGGCAAGGAGCAGACCCTCGTGAGGCCCTCCTCAAGTGGTCCGACAGTCAAGACACTTAGTGCCGACCATCCAGACCGCACCTCTTGGGGGTAGTCGCCGACCAAGATGCCTCGCATTAGCGCTGAGCGCAACCCCCAGATCGAGCGGCAGCGGACAGCGCGCGTGAGCCTGGAGGGACGAATCACCTAGTCAGCGCCTGGATTCAGCGACGTCGGAGTCGACCGTATGGCGTGTGTCACATCAGGGCAGATCAGCCCTTCGTGCGGGTGGAGGGACTCGAACCCTCATGTCCTACGGACACAGGAACCTAAGTCCTGCGCGTCTGCCAGTTCCGCCACACCCGCCGCAGACATTGTGGCACCGGCGGGCACCAGTTCCCGCCTCAGTTCCCGCCTCAGTTCCCGTCCGTTCGGCTAGGCGATACCGAGAAGCTGTCTGGCCTCGGCCGGTCCGACCGGCACGTTATACACAGCGGTCCCAGGCTCTTGGCGGCCCCCGTTCGCCAACGAGCCGTTGTCCACCGGTGCGAAGCCCAGATCCTCAATCAGCCGAGACACGGTGGCTTTGGCTTCTTCATCGTCGGACGCGACCGGGATGGCGAGCCTGTCGTGGATGGGAAGGTCGGGGCGGCCGCCGTCGCGCAGCCGCTCAAAGTAGATCGTGTTGAACGCCTTGACGAGCCTCGCGCCGGGCAAATGGCGCCCCACGAGCTCGCTGGACGTCGTAGAGGCGGAGTCAAGCTCCGGGAATCGGCCGTCCCTGTCCGGGTAGTAGTTGCACGTGTCTACGACCGTGCGTCCCGCGAAGACAGCCGCCGGTAACTGGGTTACTGCCCCCAACGGGATGGTCACGATCACGAGATCCGCCGCCGCAGCCTCCGCGACGGTGGACGCTGAGACGTTTGGACCCAGACTCGCGACCTTCTGCCGCAGTGATTCCGGTCCTCGGGAGTTGGCGAGCAGTATTGTATGGCCGATGCCGGGCAAGCTCCCGGCTAGAGTGCCGCCGATGAGTCCGGCTCCCACTATTCCGATTCGCATGTGACAAGTGAAGCGTGTGGGGCCATCAGTTGCTAGCCACAGGCCAGATGGTTGCCGCAACTCCATCTTTCGTCGCCGACGCCCCATGTAGGGTTACTGCGAAGAGTTCGCAATAAGACGTTCACCAGACGGAGGGCGTGCATGCATATCCCCGACGGGTTCATCGACGCGCCCGTGTCCGTCGCAGCGGGTGTAGTGGCAGCCGGAGGCGTGGCGATCTGCTTGCGCAGGACCCGCCGGACACTGGAGGAAGCGACGGCTCCGCTGGCAGGGCTCGTGGCCGTTTTCGTGTTCGCGGGGCAGATGCTGAACTTCCCAGTTGGGCTGGGCACGAGCGGACACTTGCTGGGCGGGGCGCTGGCCGCGATCCTGATCGGGCCTTGGGCTGGCGCCCTGGCGGTGTCGGTGGTCCTGGTTGTGCAGGCGCTGCTATTCGCGGACGGTGGGCTGACCGCTCTAGGGTTGAACGTGATCAACATGGCCCTTGTCGGCGCCTTCGCCGGGTGGATCGTGTTCCGGCTCGCGATCAGGTGCTTGCCCAAGGGCCGCCCTGGAATCGTTGTCGCTTCTTGCGCGGCGGGGACGTTGTCCGTGGTCGCGTCGGCCGGAGCTTTCGTCCTTGAGTTCGCCAACGGCGGGACGACCGCCATCGATTTGGGGTCCGTGACCGTCGGCATGCTTGGCGTTCACGTCGTAATCGGCCTGATCGAGGGGGGAGTGACCGCCGCGGTGGTCGCCGCCGTGGCCGCGACTAGGCCAGATCTGGTCGCGGGGCTCAGGGGTATGGCGTCACTTGAAGCCCTGGCACCGGCGAGCAGCGGAGTAGCGGCGTGATCGCCCGAGCGCACATGGCGCGCCAGCCGACCGTCCTGGCGCTGATACTGGTCGGCCTCGTGATCGCGTTTGGGATCGCGGGGATCGTCTCTTTCTACGCCGACCCGAACCCGGACGGATTGGAGTCCGTCGCTCAGGCTTCGGGATTCGCCTACCAGGCCCAAGAGTCAGCCACCGCGGGCTCTCCGCTGGCTGACTACGGCGTTTCCGGCGTCAGCGATGAGCGCGTGTCGATCGGCTTGTCCGGTGTCATCGGCGTGGCAGTGACCATCGTGTTCGGGTTCGGGCTCTTCCGCGTGCTGACCTGGCGCCGATCAAGTGGGTAGCCACTCACACGCACACGTGCCTGGAGAGTTCCTGTACTCCCCAGGTGAAACGCGCGTACATCGCTGTCCGGCCCATGTGAAGCTGCTGGCCGCCTTGGCGACTCTCACAGTGATCGTTGCCACGCCGGGCCGGGCCGTTTGGGCGTTCGCGGCGTACTTCGCTTTGGTACTGGTGATTCTTAGCCTGGCACGGCTTTCGGTCCGGCTCGTCTTGCCCAGACTGGCGGTGGAGCTGCCGTTCCTTGCGTTCGCTGTACTGCTGCCGTTCCTCGGGACCGATCCAAGAATCCAGGTGGGCACGGTGTCGTTGTCTGAGCCGGGGCTTTGGGCGGCATGGACGTTGGCGGCTAAGGCGACACTGGGCGTGCTGATCGCGATCGCGCTCTCGGCTACGACTTCGACGACCGAACTGCTTGACGCCATGCGGCGATTACGGGTACCCGACCTGTTCGTGCAGATCCTGACGGCCATGGTCCGCTACATACACGTTGTGGGGCAGGAGTCATCGAGGATGTCGAGGGCCAGGGCCGCTCGGGGATTCTCCGCGAAGGGAGTGCGATCGTGGCCCGTACTGGGGCTGGCATTGGGCACGCTGTTCATCCGTTCGTATGAGCGTGGGGAGCGCGTCCACTGCGCGATGCTCAGTCGCGGCTACAGCGGGCAGCCACCGCGGCTTCGGGAGGTCATGCCCGTATCGATCGGTGCGTGGGTTGCCGCCGCTGCTCTGCCTGCCTCGGCACTGTCCGTCTTGGCCGTAGCGGTGGCGCTGCCGACATGAACACGGCACCGAGCCTGAGGGTGCGGGGGCTGACTTACAGCCATCCCGACGGAACCGTGGCGCTGGCTGGTGTAGACCTGACGATTCAGAGGGGAGAGCGGGTCGCCGTACTCGGACCTAACGGTGCCGGCAAGACGACCCTGGCGCTGCATCTGAACGGGCTCCTGCGACCTGGCAGCGGGTCGGTCGAGGTCGGGGGGGAGACAGTCACTTCGGCGAACGTCGCTTCCGTCCGGCGCGACGTCGGCTTGGTGTTCCAGGATCCGGACGATCAGTTGTTCATGCCAACCGTGCGTGACGATGTGGCGTTCGGGCCGGCCAACGCGGGGATTCGCGGTGACGAGCTCACGCGGCGCGTGGAGCTGGCCCTAGCTGACGTCGACATGCTGGATCTGATCGACCGTCCGCCTCACCATCTGTCCCTCGGGCAGCGGCGCCGTGTCGCAATCGCCACGGTTCTTTCCATGGACCCGAAGATCCTGGTGCTTGATGAACCCAGCTCGAACCTCGACCCGGCGAGCCGCCGCGAAGTCGCCGAGATCCTGGTCAGCTTGGGCCGGACCACTGTCGTTGTCACCCATGACTTGCCGTATGCCTTGCAGATCTGCCCTCGTGCTGTGATCTTGAGCCAGGGCCGCATTGTCCGGGACGGTGCGACGCCGGAGCTGCTGCGCGACACCGAATTGTTGTCCGCGAACCGTCTCGAACTGCCCTACGGCTTCAATCTGGCGGATGTGACCGCGTAGGCTGCTCACGACGACGACAGCCCGCGGAGGAACTGTGACTGACACGCCGACCCGGTCCGACAAGAAGTCGGGCCCCCGCTCCCCGGAGGAGATTCAGACGGAGATCGAGCAGACGCGAGACCGGCTCGCTGCGAATCTTCGGCGCCTGAAGGCGGAGGTGAGCCCACAGGCGCTCGCCGAACGCGTCAGGGCCGCTGCCGTTGGGTGCTTCATCGACGCGCGGACCGGCCAGGTGCGTGTCGAGCGGGTCGTAGGCGTTTCGCTCACCGTGGTCGGAATCGTGGTGATACGGCATAGTCTGCGCTCGCTCGCGAGGCGTCGCGAGCTTGAGCGTCTTCGGGAAGTCGTCTGGGTGCCTGTGCCCAGGTTCGCGCTGTCGCCCGAGCTGCTCGCCGTGGCTCGGGACGCGGCAGAGTTGGCTCCGGGGCCGTCGGTTCTGGTCGCTGAGCTGGGGCCGCCGGCGCTCCCGCCCGCGCACGAGATCCTCGAACCGGCCGAACTGTCGGAATGAGCGGGACGGACACACGGACAGCTGCTGCTGGGCGGAAGCGGGAGGCACCGGTTCCAATCAAATTGCTGCATGACCGCGTGCTTGTCAGCGACGAGGGACCAGATGGCGAACGCACGTCGAGCGGCGGGATCCTAATCCCGGCCACGGCCCAGGTCGGTCGGAAGCTCGCCTGGGCCCGAGTCGTCGCGGCGGGGCCTAACGTGCGCACACTCGAGGTTGGCGACAGGGTCCTGTTTGAGCCAGAGGATCGCGGCACGGTTGAGCTCCAAGGCGCCTTGTACATACTCATGCGGGAACGGGACGTCCATGCTGTGGCCTCAGCATGCAATACCGCGGAGAACACGGGCCTGTACCTGTAGGCGCGGACTGCGATCGCGTTGGCCCAGGGTCCGCGTGCCGGGATGGCAGGCCGCTTCGCCACAATGGCCCGGTGACAGGTCTCGGACAACTCCTTTGGCAACCCGGCGCGGGCCGAGTCGCCGCGTCGGCGATTGACCAGTTCAGGCGGCGGTACGCCCCGGATTGCGCGGACTCCGCGAGCCTTCACCAGTGGTCGGTGTCGAACCTCGCCGCCTTCTGGGACGCGGCTTGGGAGGATTGCGGCCTCGTGGGCGAGCGCGGCATGTCCCCGTCCGTGGAGCGCGCGATGGGCGACGACATCCGATCCTGCGGGTTCTTCCCAGACGCGAAGCTGTCGTACGCCGAGAATCTGCTCGCTGGCGGTGATCGCCCGGGAGCCTCGGAGGTCGCGATCATCTTCCGCCGCGAGGACGGGGTCAGGCGGACATTGACGTGGACACAGCTGCGCAGTCAGGTGTCAGCGGCGCAGGGCTGGCTAGCGAGCGTTGGGGTCGTGGCTGGCGATCACGTCGCGGCTTGGCTGCCCAACCTGCCCGAGACGGTGGTGGTTCTGCTGGCCGTCAATGGGCTCGGCGCGGTGTTCACCAGCACAAGCCCTGACTTCGGCGTCGCTGGGGTGCTGGACCGTTTCAGCCAGGTCAACCCGAAGGTCCTCGTTGCGGCCGACGGATACGTGTATGGCGGAAAGCGTCACGACAGGCTGTCGCCGTTGGCAGAAATCGTCGATGCGTTGCCGACCTTGGAGGCAGTGGCCGTGGTTGGGGAGTTGTCCCCGGACCCGGAGCTTCCGAACTTGGGCGAAGGTTCGGCGTCACTAGTGCCTTGGGCCCGAGTAGTTCGGAATGCCGAGAAGGCCGGAGCCCCGACGTGTTGGCGGATGCCCTTTGACCAGCCCGGATTCGTCCTGTATTCCTCCGGCACGACAGGCAAGCCGAAGCCGATCGTCCATTCCGGCGCGGGGGTCCTGATCAAGCAGGCCACCGAGCATCAGATGCACTGCGATGTCCGGCCCGGCGACCGAGTCTTCTACTTCACAACATGCGGTTGGATGATGTGGAACTGGCTCGTCACCATGCTGGCGGCCGGTGCGACGATCGTCCTGTACGACGGGTCGCCGTTCCACCCCGAAGCCACCGCGATGTGGGATCTCGCCGAGCAGGAGCGGGTGACTCTCTTCGGCACCAGCGCGAAGTTCATCGACGCCTGCGCCAAGGCTGGTCTGACCCCCGCGACGACTCATGATCTGGGCAGCCTGAGAACAATCACATCGACCGGGTCGCCGTTGTCGGCCGAGGGCTTCGAGTATGTCTATACGAGCATCAAGAGTGACGTGCACCTTGCCTCCATCAGCGGCGGGACTGATCTTTGCGGCTGCTTCGTGCTGGGTGACCCGACGCGACCGGTGTACGCCGGTGAGATTCAAGGCCCGGCGCTGGGCACGGCCGCTGACGTGTGGGACGAAGCTGGCCGGTCACTCGCGGACCGCCCTGGGGAGCGCGGTGAGTTGGTTTGCACGCAGCCCTTCCCGTCCATGCCCTTGAGATTCGCCGGAGACGCGGATGGTTCGCGGTACAAGGCGGCCTACTTCGAGCGCTTCCCAGGAGTTTGGGCCCACGGCGACTTCGCTTCATGGACAGCGCACTGCGGCATAGTCATCCACGGGAGATCCGACGCGACGCTCAACGCGGGTGGCGTGCGGATAGGTACAGCTGAGATCTACCGACAGGTCGAGCAGATTGACGGCATCGCGGAGGCGCTGGCCATCGGGCAGGAGTGGGAGGGCGACACCCGGATCGTGCTCTTCGTGCGCCTGTCCGCGCCGGAGGGCCGCCTGACGGACGAACTTCAGGCCGCTATCCGGTCGCGGCTGCGCGCCCAATGCTCACCGCGTCACGTCCCGGCGCGGATAGTCGCGGTGACGGACCTGCCCAGGACACGTTCGGGGAAGCTCGCGGAACTGGCCGTGGCCGACGTCGTCCACGGTAGACCTGTGCGGAACACCGAGGCTCTGGCGAATCCGGAGGCCCTGGCCCTCTTCGCTGGGCTACCCGACCTCCTGCGGTGACCTTGGCGCGGATTCGGCCAAGTGGATCTTGTTGCGAAAACGGCCAAATGTGGCCGCTTCGCGTATCTGAAGTGGCCGGAATCGCGACAAGATCACGTAGTGGTTGGATACCGCGGATATCCGGGCGCGAGCTCACCGAGCGACCAAGCGCTCTGGCGGCTAGATTCGTCCCATTCCGCGAGGCAGGGAGGCGCGATGGCCGCGACGGCACCTGCGAGACAACCATCCGATCGCACATCTCTGCCGACTGAGCCCCCGACTAGCACGCGCAAGACTCTGCTGGGCTTGGGCTTGTCGGCGGTTAGCGCGGTCATGTTGTACGTGACGTGCGACGGACACGGGTCCTTGTGGCCGTTGATCATCGTGGGCTTCGTTCCCATGTACGTGGCCCAGTACCGGCTTCTGCCCCGCAGGTTGTCGGGACTGGCTGTTGGTATCGCGTTCTTCGGTTACTGGCTGTCGCTGTTGATGTACAGCAGCAGCGTTGCTGAGTTCTTGGGTGGGCCGCTGGTGGCCTTGCTCATCATCATCGTGGCCGCAGCGGTGATGTCGGTCCCGTTGTTCGTCTTCGGGATCTTCGAGCGCCCGTTCTCTGAGCGCACGAAGTACAAGTGGTTCGTCATCCAGCTGCCGCTGGTTTGGGTGGGGCTTGAGGTTGTCTTTGGAGCGAATCCGTTCTTCGCCACCAACTACTGGATGGCGTATCGAATGGCGTCGGTCCCGGCGCTGGATCAGCCCGTCAGCGTCTTGAGCACGCCAGCACTCAGCCTTCTGCTCATGATGATCAACGCTGGGATCGCGATACTGGTTCTGAAGTGGATCGATCGCCGGTGGCCGTCCTTGGCTTCTGTGGCGATCCCAGGCCGTACGGTGAAATGGTCTGCCGGAATCGCGTTGTGCTTGACCGTTATATGGATCGCGTCGAGTCTGCTGATCAACGCCCGAGTCAACAGCCAGCTCGGCCCCGTGGTTCGTGTGGCCGCCGTCCAACCCGGGAACGAGAACAGGAGCGAGCCGGGACAACGTCAGGCGCAAGACGCTCCCAGCGAAATCGAGCGCAATGTGAGGCTGAGCGCCCAGATGGAAGGGCTGACGCGTGATGCGGCCGCCCAAGGCGCGAAGTTGATCGTGTGGCCCGAGAAGCTCCTTGAGTATGACGCCGCAACCGAGCAGGGGGCGTGGGTAGGAGACCTGGCCAGTGAGACGCAGACGACGATCGTCGCCGGTTGGATGCCGCAGTCTCCGGATCCGTCCTCGGCCAACATAGCTGGCGCCTGGCTGCCGTCCGGGCAGCTAGCGGGTATCTACTACAAGATCCACCCAGTCACGCTCGAAGGCGAGTCGTTCAACACTCCTCAGGAGTACCCGACGTTCACCACGCCCGTTGGACAGCTGGGTGTCCTGATCTGTTTCGACCACGACTTCCCTGATAGCTCCGCCCGGCTGGAGACGCTTGGCGGCGCCGACATCTTGGCAGTGCCGGCGCTGGACCCGGCATCAATCGCTAACTTGCGCTGGCAGTCGCTCACGTTCCGCGCGATCGAGAACCGGGTTCCGCTCGTGAAGACAGACGTCGGCTGGGATAGCGCCATCATCAACGCCAACGGCGTAGTCGCGGATCGCACAGCGGTGCCGAACCCTGACGGCGCGGAGGAGGTCCTGGTCGCGGACGTTAACCTCGGACCCCGGAACTCCGTATTCACCAAAGTTGGTGGCTACACATTCGCTCTGCTAGTTGTCATAGGCCTGGTCAGCCGCTACACGTACCAATTCAGGCTGGCGCGGTCCGATTCTGGCTAGCGCGGTGATCTTGTTGCGAAAACGGCCAAATGTGGCCGCTTCGCGTATCTGAAATGGCCGGAATCGCGTCAAGATCACGCATGGGCACGAACCACGAGTACGCCGCCAGGGACTTGAACCCTGAACCCACAGATTAAGAGTCTGTTGCTCTGCCAATTGAGCTAGCGGCGCGAAGTGAGGTTACCACTTCGGGTGGGCTCGTTCAGAGTCCAGCGGCGGCATGGACTCCCCGTCTGTGTGCCACTGAACTCAGATGTCAGCGGCCCCGAAGCCTCCGCCGCCGGGAGTCTCGATGACCAGCACGTCGCCTGGGTGAACCTGGCGGGTGTCGGTCCCTGACATTGGCTCGTGGGTGCCGTCGGCTCGCTCGATCCAGTTGCGCCCGACTTGACCAGGGCTTCCACCGCGCAGACCGAAGGGCGGTAGGCGGCGCCTGTTGGACAGGATGCCGACTTGCATGTCAGCCAGGAATCGCAGCCGGCGGACGACGCCGTCGCCGCCCCGGTGGCGTCCAGGTCCACCGCTACCGGCCCGGATTGAGAACTGACCGACCAGGACGGGGAACCTCAGCTCGAGAACCTCAGGATCGGTTAGCCGCGAGTTTGTCATGTGACTCTGGACGGCCGAAGCGCCATCGAAGTCAGGGCCCGCGCCCGTCCCGCCGCAGATCGTCTCGTAGTACTGTCGCTCGGCGTCACCGAAAGTCAGGTTGTTCATCGTGCCTTGGGCGGCGGCTTGAACCCCGAGCGCCGCGAAGAGCGCGTCGGTGATCGCCTGGCTGGTCTCGACGTTGCCTGCGACGACGGCGGCTGGGTACTCGGGGGAGAGCATGCTGTGCGGAGAAATGACGATCTTGATAGGGATGAGGCAGCCGTCGTTAAGCGGGATGTCATCGTCGACGAGGCAGCGAAAGACATACAGGACCGCTGCTCGGCAGATCGCGCTGGGTGCGTTGAAGTTGTCCGCGAGCTGCGCGCTGGTACCCGTGAAGTCGACTGTCGCCGAGCGGCGATCGCGGTCAACCGACACCCGGACCTGTACGCGGGCGCCGTTGTCCATCTCGCACACGAAAGAACCGGGGGTCAACGCCTCGATCGCCCGCCGCACGCTCTCTTCAGCATTGCGTTGGACATGGCCCATGTAGGCGTGAACGGTCGGCAGTCCGAACTGCTCAATCATCGCCCGCAGCTCGACAACGCCCTTCTGGTTGGCGGCGATCTGCGCCACCAAGTCCGCGATGTTTCGATCGGGGTTGCGGCTCGGAAAGGGGCCACAGGTCAGCAGTGCGTGCACTCCCGCCACGTCGAAGACGCCACCGCTCACGAGCTTCACGTTGTCCAGGACCACGCCTTCCTCATCCAGAGTCCGGCTGTCGGGAGGCATCGAACCGGGGGACTTGCCTCCGATGTCCGCGTGGTGTGCGCGGCTGCCGACGAAGAACAGCGGCGCGGGGGAGTGCGACGAGGAGGTCTTGGTCAACTCCAGCGCGTCCTCGGCGAACACTGGTGTGACAACGGTGATGTCTGGCAGGTGGGTGCCGCCTCGGTAGGGGGCGTTGAGAGCGAACACGTCCCCTGGACTCATGGGCGTACTGGAGACGAGCGACCTGACGCTCTCGCTCATCGACCCCAGGTGAACGGGGATGTGCGGGGCGTTCGCCACCAAGGCCCCGGATGGGTCGAAGATCGCGCAGGAGAAGTCCAGCCTCTCCTTGATGTTGACCGACGAAGCTGTGTTCCGAAGCGTCACGCCCATCTGTTCGGCGATGGACATGTACAAGTTGTTGAACACCTCGAGCATCACCGGGTCGACCTGTGTTCCGACCGCTGGCCCACGGCTTCGCGGCTCTACCCGGGCCAGCAGCAGGCTCCCGGAAGGAGTCACGACCGCGCTCCACCCGCTGTCCACGACGGTCGTCGCCGTTGGGTCGGAGATGATGGCTGGCCCCTTGATGACATGTCCAGCGGCCAACTCGGATCTGATGTAGACGCCCGCGGTGTGCTCCACTCCATCGGCGAAGAGCCTGATGAGTGCCCGCGGCTGGTCTCGTGGAGCTGTGGCGGTGACTGCGGCAAGACCACGCATGAGTTCCTGATCCCATACACCTTCCGCGGCCAGGGCATCGATCATGATGGCCTTCTCGGGCCATGAGAAGCCGAACCGCGACTGGTGCTGGGCTCGAAAGTCGCGGCCCATCGTCCCAGGCGGCCCCCACGGCACTGGGATAGTCGAATCAGTCCCCTCGTACTTCAAGAAAGCCGTCCGGAGGACTCGAATGGCGTCGACGGGAGCCCCTTGCGCCGCAAGCTCGGAGGTCACCCCCGCCGCCAGCGCGGCCACTTCTTCGGCGAGGTCTGGCGCATCGCTCAAGGGTTCCTCGATGGACTTCTCGCGAAGAGCCCTGAGGTCCGCCATCCCCATCCCGTACGCGGAGAGAACGCCAGCCAGGGGATGGATCAGGATGCGGGTCATCCCGAGCGCGTCAGCTATCCCGCAAGCGTGCTGCCCTCCAGCCCCGCCGAAGCAGCACAGCGCGTACTGGGTCACGTCGTGACCCTGCTGAACGGAGATCTTCTTGATCGCATTGGCCATGTTGAGCACGGCGATCCGGAAGAACCCCTCCGCCACTGCTCGGGGGTCACGGGTGTCGCCAGTGGCCAGATGGATCCGCTGGGCGAGGGACGCGAGACGAGATTCAACTGCCTCGACGTCGATTGACTGGTCTTGGGCCGGACCGAATGTTGAAGGGAAGAACGCTGGCTGGATCCTGCCCAGCATCACGTTGCAATCTGTGAGAGTCAGGGGGCCATTCCGCCTGTAGCAGGCTGGCCCAGGGTCGGCGCCCGCCGATTCGGGGCCCACTCTGTAGCGGCTCCCATCGAATCTGCAGATCGACCCACCGCCCGCCGCCACCGTGTTGATGGTCAGCATCGGCGCGCGCATCCGCACTCCAGCCACCTCGGTCTCATGGGAGCGTTCGAATTCCCCGGAGAAGTGGGCGACGTCCGTTGATGTGCCTCCCATGTCGAAAGTGATCACGCGATCGAAGCCTTCGAGGCGGCTGGCCTCAACTGCCCCAACCACACCTCCAGCCGGTCCGGAAAGCACCGCGTCCTTTCCCCGGAAAGCGTCGACGCGGGCGAGGCCGCCGTTCGATTGCATGAACATCAGGTTCACGCCCGGAAGCTCAGCAGCCAGATGGCTTATGTATCGGTGGAGGATCGGGGATAGGTAGGCGTCGACGACAGTCGTGTCGCCCCTGCCAACGAGTTTGATTAGCCTGCTGGCTTCGTGGCTGGCCGTGACGTGCTCGAAGCCCATCGCCCTGGCCAACTCGGCGACCTGGAGTTCGTGGGCCGGGAAGCGGTAGGAGTGCATGAACACGATGGCGACGCTCGTGATTCCGGTAGCCGCCGCTGAGAGGAGCTTGGCTCGAACCGCGTCCAGGTCAGGGCACTTGAGGACGTCCCCGGAGGCTGTGATCCTCTCGTCGACCTCGATGACGACGGAGTACAAGGGCTCGGGCAGCACGATCTGCCGGTCGAACAGTCGCGGCCTGTTCTGATAGCCGATACGCAGTGCATCGCGGAAGCCTCGAGTCGTCACCAGGATGGTCGGCTCTCCCGTGCGTTCAAGCAGCGCGTTCGTGGCCACCGTCGTTCCCATCCTCATCGACGAGATGAGGTGCGCCGGGATAGGCCCGTCAGTCGTGCCGAGCAGATCCCTGATGCCTTGAAGCGCCGCGTCCCGGTAGTGGTCGGGTGCTTCAGAGAGCAACTTGCGCACGGCGATTTCACCGTCGGGTCGCCGCCCTATGACGTCTGTGAACGTGCCACCGCGATCGATCCAGAAGTCCCAGCCGCGCTCGGGCGTGGCCTGCTCCGGAGTTGCTGATGGCATCTCGGTCATTGTGGCCTATGCATGGGGTCCATCGCGCTTGCTACGATGTGAGCGAGTGCTCACAACATCGAGCGTGCACGACGGATGATGGCTTGGGTTCCGATGAAGAGGATCGCTCGGTGGGACGCTGGAGGCTGAGAGAAGATGCCCAACAAGAACGGACGGCTGAGGGTCGAGAAGGTCGCCCTTGAGCTCTTCGCGGACAAGGGCGTCGCGTCTACGTCGACGAGGGAGATCGCCAGGGCGGCGGGTCTGGCTGAGGGGACGCTCTACCGTCATTACGCCACCAAAGACGATCTCGCGGTAGCCTTGTTCCTCGATGCGGCCGGGCAGCTGCTCACCTGCATGGAAGCGGCCGTCGCGAAGAGTCCAGCCTCGAAGACCCAGGTCAAGTTGCTCGTGGCCACCTTCTTCGAATTCGCTGATCGAAATCCCAGCGCTTGGCAGTACCTCATGCATAGACATCCCCCGCTCCGGGCGCTCCCGCAAGACACTCGCCTGCCGAGCGCGCTCGTCGTCGAAGTAGTCCGCCGGGGTATCGAAGATGGCGCGTTCGCCGTGCGCGACCCCGTCCTGGGGGCGGCGTTCGTCATCGGCATGACGATCCGATCCGTCTTCTTCCTGAAGGAGGGACTTCTCAAGGGGCCTGCCAGGACAGTGAGCAGGGAGGTCGCGGGCGCGGCGCTCCGCGCGTTGGAAATCAAGAACGAAGATAGGGAGGAGACCTAGATGAAGGTGACCGAATGTCTGAACACGGAACACGGTGTGTTTCTTGCGCAGCTGGGCGTACTCGAAAGGATGCTGATCGAGGAGGCTCCCAGCGGGGAACTGCGGGCCGTGACCTTGACCATCGCCCAGGCGGTGGAGAAGCACCGTGACGCCGAGGAGAAGATCCTGTACCCCGCCATCCTGCGGGAGTTTGGAGAGGGCTTCCCGCCCATCCAGGTGATGGAGGCGGAGCACGAGGAGATCGGGCGGCTTATCCGAGGAGTGGCTTCGGGAGATGGGAACGTGCCCCAGATGGTTCGCGGATTCATCGACGTCCTCCGGCAGCACATTGGCAAGGAGATCAAAGTGCTCTTCCCCATGGCGGAACAGAGGATCGCGGGAGCCGATCTCGAACGGATGGCCTGTCTGTGTGTCGAGCAGTACCACGAATCTGCGGGCGTGAACCCCTGCGAGCACGGCCACCAAGTAAGAAGTGGGGTGGCTGACGGGACTTGAACCCGCGACTTCCTGGACCACAACCAGGTGCTCTACCGGCTGAGCTACAACCACCATCGCCGCGTATGGCCGCGGCTCGTCAAGTGTAGCTGTGGCTGGGCTGGCGGATGTTCACGAACGGCGCGGGGCCTCAGCCGACGGTCGGCGCTGGCGGAGTCATGACCTTCTCGCGGTAGTACGCCAGCTCGGCTATGGAGTCCAGGGTGTCGCCGAGGGCTCGGTGGTTCCCCGTCTTCTCGGGCGCCTTGTGGTAGATGTCCGGGTGCCAGCGTTTGACAAGTTCCTTGATGCTGGACACGTCAATGAGGCGGTAGTGCAGGTACTGGTCCAACTCCGGCATGTACTTGGCCAGGAATCCTCGGTCAACGTAGACGCTCGATCCGGCCAGCGGTGCTCGTCGCGGGCCGGGAACGCGATCGGTCACGTATGACATGACTAGCCGCGTCGCCTCCGCCAGCGTGGTGCCGTTGGGGATCTCCTCCAGTAGGCCCGACTCGGTGTGCATGCCGACTACTACATCGTCCATGTTCCTCAGGGGGGCGTCGGGCGGCTTGATGACGACGGTGATGCCTTCATCCAGCGGCGTCAGATCGGGCTCGGTGATGACGCACGCGATCTCTACCAAGGCGTCGGTGGTGGGGTCCAGGCCCGTCATCTCGCAGTCAAGCCACACGATTCGCCCGTTGGCCGCACCAGCATCAGCCTCGGCATTCGCAGGCGCACTGGCATCGGAAGACGGTTGCTCAGGCATTCCTGAACGATAGCCGGGCCCTCGCACGTCGGCGGAGGTCGGTCGGGGTCAGGGGACTACCACGACCGTGCAGTGGGCCTGATGGGCGACGCCGTGACTCACCGAGCCCAGTAGCAAGCCAGTGAATCCACCCCGGCCCCTGGACCCAACGACGACAGCGATGGCGTCCCGCGAAGCCTTGACGAGTGCCTTGACCGGTGTGCCCCGTTGCACGTCCTGGTGCACGGAAACGTCTGGGTAACGATCCCTGAACCCGGCCAGGGCCTCAGATGTGGTCCGCATCTCGATGCCGGACAGGTCTGCGAGCATCTCCGGTGGAGCGAACGTCGGAACGCCCGTGATGGCGCCAATAGGCGGAACCTCCCACGTGTGCAGAACACGAAGGGAGTAGGCACGGCGGCTAGCTTCGTCGAACGCGAGATCAAGGGCCTTGATCGACTGCGGCGACCCGTCGACTCCGACCACGATGACGCGCGAATCAGGGTTCTCGGCTTTGCGCACGATGATGGCGGGACATTTGGCGTGCGCCGCGACCTGACGGGACACGCTGCCCAGGAGCAGTCCTCTGATTCCGCCTTGCCCCTGCGAGCCGACCACGACGACGGAGGCCTTCTTGGAAGCTTCAACTATTCCGGCGGCCGGAGGCCCAAGCCAGACTTCCGCGGTGGCGTCCACATCGGGAGCGACCTCCAGGGCGCGCGCGACGCCTCCTTCGGCGGTCTTGGTGGCGTCCTCACGCAATACATCGAACAGATTCCGGTCCATAGCGGACCCGCCACCCAGCGTGATTTCAGCGCTCGGAGTGTTCCAGGCAGTGAGCACCACAAGAGGTAAGCCTCGTCCTGATGCTTCGACAGCGGCCCACTCAAGACCCCGGTTCGCTGACTCAGATGCGTCGTATCCAACAACAATCGGTTTGGACATGATCTCTCCCTCCGAGACTCACGACCTAGACGAGGGCGAGACACTTCACGCGGTTCATCGCCGCTTGCCTGATCTACTTCCAGCGTACTCGTGGTGAGGCTTGCTATTCGCTGTGAGGAACATCGCAAGTCGAGGCGGTTCGTCGCGCATCGCGCCGGTTTCTCGGCTGTGCGGAACACTTAACGCAGCCGCAGCAGGTACGGATCGGAGCGCTCGCTGCCGTCGCAATCTCCCGATCCCGTCCCCCAGTCAGAGGCGAAGATCGCCAGGCGTCCGTTGCGCGACCATGTAGCTCTGGGCTGTGCGAAGTAGCCGCAGCTGCTTGACCTGTGATGCGCGACGCGGCGGACGGCGCCGTTGAGCCGCTGGATGAACAGCTCCTGCTCGAAGGGTCCCCAGCCATCAGATTCGTCCCCACCGGCCGACACTAGGCAGCGGCCGTTCGGGCCTTGGCACGAGATGTGCCCTCCGTTACCCCACGGGATCAGGGTCAGGTAGCGGGGCGGGCTCACGGTGGAGCGGCCTGGCAGTTTCCTCACGCCGAGGGACATCTGTCCGCTCGGGTGATAGAGCTCGAAAGTCATGAAGAACTCGCGCTTGCCGGAGCGCGTCACACCGAGGTCGCCGTGCTGGTGGCCGTCATACACCCTGCCAACGAAGGACCCGCCTTTGAGCTTGAACGTCTCCAACCCGGAGCAGCGCTCAGTGCCGTCCCGCTGCCATTGGATCACCAGATAGCGGCCCAGAGGTGAGACTCCGACCCAATCGGGTTCCACTTCGCCCCAATCCGGATCCGGAGCGCAGGGGCCTTGATAGAGGCTATGGACGGTCGTGCGAACGGTCAGCCGTCGTTTGACTAGGTTGAGGACGAAGATTGTGCTCTGCCCGTCGGCCCTAGTCACCATCCCCGACATCCAGCGGCCGCTTCGGGAGACCTCGTCGAAGGACTGGTTGTTCAGGACGGTCCGGTACTTGGCTGGGAAGGTGAAGAGGGTCCGTGTCCGGGCAGTACGCACGTTGGTTCTTTGAGCCCTGACAGTTGAATCCTCGTTGGAGTCGAAGTGCAAGACCGCGTGGCGCTTGGAAGGATCCCATCTGGGAGCGTTCCAGGAGGCGGTGGTCAAGGGGAGTTTGCGGCCCCCACGACGCGTTCGGACCAGGTAGCCGTCCGAGCCGGCCAGTAGGACGAAGGCCCTATCCGTGGAGAACGCCTGTAGCTGGGAGTAGATCGGTGTCTCGAATCTGCCGCGCGAGCCGCTGCCTGATAGGCGTTTGATCCGTGTGCCGAAGTCGGGATCGCGCGCGAATCGTCCAACTGCCGGGCGCGCGAGTGGGCTCTGTGAGATCACTTCATCCGGGTCGGTGCTCACTCCGCTGGCAGGGGCTATGACCAGCATCGACGGGAGCAGCCCGAACGCCGCGACGACGACCGCAGAAGCCATCAGTCGCTCGCGAATCGGGCGAGGTCTTGGCGCGAGCCCCATACAAGGTGCGTCGGAACACGCTGGGGCCTTCTTTAGCCTGAATCCACCGCAGATTGTGGTGGGTGGGTCGGCGAGCTCCGGCTCAAGGCAGCCAGATGATGCAAATCCTCTGCTGATCATGGAGGTCGACGATCACTCAGGAAGGAATGATCGCTGACGAGCTTGATCATCAGAGCCTTTGCACCACCTTGGCCTCCGCAGAGACGAGACGCGGCGCTGGATTCAGGCTTAGGCGGGCCGGAGGGGCGTCTGCGCGACTACTCGGACAGCCACGCCCAAGCGGCGTCCTCGTCCTCGAAGTACCGGGCGGAGTCCGGGCAGTAGAACTTGTCCGCGAACACGGCGATGATCTTCTGCCCGACGCCGTCGCCGATGATCGCCATCCTTGTGATCTTGTTCTTGAACTCGTGGCCGAAGCGCGCGTCGGAGGGCCAGGCGCTGAACTTCTCCCACTTGAAGTCGGTGAGATCGCACAGCATCCGTACGGTGCCGTGTTCCTTCACCAGCGACTCCATCTCCGGTACGAGCACTTCGTAGTCGGACTTGTCGATGACGGAGGAGAAGTGATACCCGATGACGTTGCCGCTGCTGCGGTCCAGCTTCTCGATCATGCTTGGCCCCTTTCCGATGCCGCCTCCGACATCTCGCCCATTGCGCCAGCTCTGCGGCGCAGTGTCGTGGCGACGGGTCCAGCGACAGGTGGCGAGGAGCCAGCGCGCCCGGAGGGACTCGAACCCCCAACCAACCGGGTAGAAGCCGGTCGCTCTATCCGTTGAGCTACGGGCGCCGTTGCTGCCGAGCGGTTGCCTTGCCGAAGGCATCGCTGATGACAGCGCGATAGACATGTTCAGTGTGCCAGAGATGCGAGCGCGAGCCGCCAGACTTGGTTGTCCCCAAGCCCCGGCGACCGACGGCTTGTCCACAGAGTCCGGTCCGGGCGCGCGACGACCTTCACAGGTGGTGGGCTGGACCCAGTTGACTAAGGATGGGGGAAAGATGAACGAAACCACATTGACCGTTCAGGGGAATGTCGCCACCGATGTCGCTCTGCGGACCACTCGTTCCGGACACGAAGTGGCGTCGTTTCGGGTGGCATGCACACCTCGGAGATACGACAAGCAGGTCGAGCAGTGGGTTGACGGGCAGTCGGCCTTCTATCAGGTCTCGTGCTGGCGTTCTCTGGCGCGAAACGCCGCTGAGAGCTTGAAGAAAGGGCTGCCGGTCATCGTGCACGGCCGGTTGACGCAGCGGATGTATGAGCGGGATGTCAACGGTGAAACAGTGAGGTCATACGCGTCGGAGATTGACGCGTTGTGCCTGGGGCCAGACCTGCGTTACGGGGTGGCGGAATTCCGACGCGCGAAGTCACAGGCGATTCGGTTGGCTGAAGATCGCGCAAGGAACGAAGCGATGGAGCGAGCCGAACCCGCCGAGGTGGATGAAGGCGCTGCTTGATCGGTGGTCGCGTTCGCTTCACTCGTCGACGAACACCGGGCGTGCGGCGAAGTTGGCCTTGCGCGTAGACCTCCGGATGGACCGCAGAATAGGGCTGGCAGCCACGAGAATGAGGATTACGTTGCCGACCGCTCGAGGAATGTCGAACCCAAGAGAAGTCACCGCGCAGTAGACCAAATACCGGCTCAGATTCGTCGTCAGCGGGTCGCCGGGAACGAACGAAATGGACGAGTCGAGATTGGTCAGGAACGGCCAGAACCAGAGGTTGAGCAGGAGCCCGAACATGAGTCCTGCCACCGCGCCATACGCGGCCAACATGACAACCTCTGCCCGACCTTTGGCTCGGGGAAGCAGTCCCGCACCTAGCCCTACCCAGGCGGCACCGAGCATCTGGAACGGTAACCAGGGCCCGATTCCACCCATCAGCAGGGCCGAGCCGAACATCGACACCATGCCCAAGGAGAACCCGAAGCCGGGGCCCAGAGCGCGACCGCCCAGGATCAAGATCACGAACATGGGTTGGAATCCGGTCACTCCCGCTCCAAGGGGCCGCAAGATGGCCGCGATGGCCGCCAGTACCCCGAGCATCGCTAGGGCCTTGGAGTCGATGTCTCCGGAGGAGACCTCGCTGAGCATGACCAGAAGCAGCATCGCCAGGAGCGCTGCGAACAGCATCGGCGCATTCGAGTTGTGAGCCAGCTGGGAGTCGGGGCTGGCCAGCAACGGCCACAGAAACATGAGCAGACCGGCGGCGGACACGAGCAAGAGAGTGACGAAGGACCTCCGGGACAAGCGCATCGCCTGGACCCGTTGCGGCATGGTCGCGGCGGTCACGGCCCAGCCTCACCGGCGGCTGCGCGGACCTCGGCCACCGTCAGGAACGGTAGGGGGGACAGGATCTTGGCGACTTGAGGAGCGAACGCCGGCGACGCCGTGACAGCTCGTCTGGCGAGTTCATCCGCTACGACTTCGCCGTCGGCCAAGAGTGCGACGCGGCTGCAGAGCCCCGCCACGAGTTCAACGTCGTGAGTGGCCAAGATGATCGCAACGCCGGACTTCGCCATCTCCCGGAGGCGATCGCTCAGCCTGGCCTTGGCCTCATAGTCCAGGCCGCGCGTGGGCTCATCGAGTAGCAGGACCTTGGGCTTGGCGCTGAGCATGATCGCTAGCACGAGCATCAGCCTGCTTCCCTCGGACATGTCGCTTGGATGGGTTTGAACGGACAGTCCGGGAAGCAGCCAATCCAGGAGTTCGCGCGTGGTGCCCGGCTGAGCTCGCGCATCCTTGTCGGCCGCGTGACACTCGGCGCCTATCGACTCAGCCCAGAGCAAGAGCTGGGGCTCCTGGGGGACCATTGCCACCTTGCGCAGCAGATCAGTGCCGGCCAGGGAGGCTGGGTCGCGACCCAAGACCGCGGCTGACCCGCTGCTGGGCACGAGGCTGCCGGCGATCGTGGCCAGGGCGGTGGACTTGCCCGCTCCGTTGCGCCCCATCACCGCGACGATTTCCCCAGGGCGGAACGCGAGGTTGACATCGCGGAGCGCTAGCAGGTCGCCGCGCCGGACAGTGACATGGCGAAGCTGCGCCACCGGCGGCTGATCGGTGGCAGAGGAGTCTTGGGGATGGGCAGCTGTTGCGCCATCGACACAGTCTTCTGGGGCGGGCGAGTCCTTCAGACGCGTCCGAAGCGGTTCAGCCGAGCGTCGGGCGTCCCGGACTGACAGTGGCAGGGGCCGCCAGCCAGCCCATCGGCCGAGCTGCACCACGGGGGGCGCGACAGGGGCGGTGAGCATCGCCTCAGATGGATCGGCGAAGTCCGATACCCGGCCGTCGTCCCCGATCAGGACAATCCGATCGGCGAATTGGACCACGCGCTCCAAGCGATGCTCCGAGACCAGCACTGTCAGGCCCAGGTCGAAAACGAGGCGCTGGATGGCGGCCAGGACTTCCTCGGCGGCCTGAGGATCAAGCGCGGACGTCGGTTCGTCGAGAACCAGCACCTTCGGATGAGTCGTGAGCACCGAACCGATCGCGACCCTCTGCCTTTGCCCGCCAGATAACGTCCGAAGCGCTCGCTGCCGCAGGTCCGCCAGGCCCAGTAGGTCAAGGGTCTCCTCTACCCGCCTGCGCATGACCATCGGCTCGATAGCCAAAGACTCCATCGTGTACGCGAGCTCGTCTTCGACAACATCCGTGACGAATCCGGCCTGGGGATCCTGCCTGACCATGCCCACGACGTCCGCCAGGTCACGGGGGGGATGATCCCTGGTGTCGCGGCCGTCGACTGTGACGCGGCCCGAGAACGTCCCGCCCGTGAAGTGCGGGACGAGTCCGTTGACACAGTTCAGGAGCGTGGACTTCCCCGAACCCGTGCCCCCGATGACCAGGGTCATCTCGCCCTCCGGAATGGACAGGCTGACATCGCTCAGCGCTGGGCGCGCGGCGTCCGGGTAGGTGATGGTCACTCGATCGAAGTCGATCACGCTGGCACCTCACGCGGCTGGGCTGGCAGTTGGGTTTGTGGATGGGGTACACGCGGGGAAGCGATGGCGGGGAAAGCCGCGACAATGACAGCGAGTGTCGTGCCGATGGAGACATCTGGCCACGCGGGGGGCGACGCTGGCCCCACCAGGATCTGCGCTGAGCCTAGGGCTACGAAGACGACGGCCGGGACGAATCCCAGAGTCGACACAATCCACTCCGGCAACCCCCAAGGGTCTGGACGGTATCGCGTGCGCAGCACCCGCCTACCAGCGAAGATCCCGCCGAGGATGGCCATGAGGGTTCCTGCCAGGAGCATCGGCCAGCCGAGCACAGGAACTCCTTCGACGCCGGGGGATGCTCCCTGGAGCAAGGCGTACAACCCGATCACCGCACCGAACAGCCCGGTTATCACAAGGACCGCGGTCACGGCCCGGGCACGGGGTGTCTCGCCTGTGCCTCGGCCGTACCCACGCGAGTCCATCGACGCGGCCAGCGCGATCGATCGCTCGAGTGCTCCGTTGAAGAGTGGCATCGCCATCTCGGTCCACGCGCGCAGACCTTTGGTGGCCCTTCCTCTCAGGCGGCGGGCTCCACGAATCCTTACGGCGTCCGACACCATCATCGGGGCGAACGTCAGGCACACCACGACCGCGACCCCGACTTCGTAGAGAGCCGCTGGGACGATCCGCAGCAGGCGGCTGGGGTGGACAAGCGCATTCGCGGCCCCCACGCACGCGAGCATGACGGCCAGACGCAGACCGTCGTACACCGCCAGCAGAAGTGCATCCGCTGTGACAACACCACCGAGGTGGATGCCAGCGATCCAACTGGGCAGCTGAATCTGCGGCAGCGTGAACAGGGGAGTGCCCACCTGCGATGAACCGACGAAGACCTCGAGGATGACTCTCAGCCCGACGACGATCAGACCGAGGCGAAGGAACGCCCCGAATGACTTCGCCCAAGGCCCGGGAGCACGACGCTCGGCGACCACTAGCCCAGCGACGGCCGCGATCAGGATCAGCAGGATCGGGTTCGTCGTGCGGCTGGCCGCGGTAGCCAGCCCGAGCGCCCACAGCCACCACGCGCCCGGATGCAGCAATCGTGGGGCGAAGGACGACGGCGCCACGATGCCTCCCATCGGGCGGTCCGGGCGGGCGTCGCGCGACTTGCGCCACCTCCGTTCCGCAGACCACGGCGGACTCATGCAGGTAGCTTCCGCAGCGGGCGTTCCGGCTCACCTTGCTGGTTCACGGCTGCGGGTCAGCGTCGGAATCTCACCGACTTCCCCCACCGCGGAGCTAGCGGCAGTCTAG
This sequence comes from Candidatus Nanopelagicales bacterium, assembly GCA_030700225.1. Taxonomy (NCBI): domain Bacteria; kingdom Bacillati; phylum Actinomycetota; class Actinomycetes; order Candidatus Nanopelagicales; species Candidatus Nanopelagicales bacterium. The sequence continues at coordinate 47,986 of JAUYJT010000027.1, forward strand.
GGGTCGGCTGGTGTGAATGCCTGGCATTGCCGACCTGGCCTTCGCGGCGCGGCGGGGTACCATCGCCTCGCGCGGCATTGTCGAGGGCGCGACGCTGCCTGGTTGGGCGAGCGGACGAGACGAACAATCGAGGTGGGAGTTCAGCGTGGCCGAATTCATCTTCACGTTGAATCGCGCCCGCAAGGCGCATGGCGACAAGGTCGTTCTGGACGATGTGACTCTGGCCTTCCTGCCCGGTGCCAAGATCGGCGTGCTCGGACCGAACGGGGCGGGGAAGTCCAGCTTGCTCAGGCTCATGGCGGGTTTGGATGAGCCTTCCAACGGAGAGGCCAGGCTCAGCCCCGGTTACACCGTGGGGATGTTGGCGCAAGAGCCCGAGCTGGACGAGGACAAGACAGTGCTCGGCAACGTCCAGGAAGGCGTGGCCGCGACTCAAGCACTGCTGGATCGCTACAACGAGATCTCAGCTCAGATGGCCGATCCTGACGCGGATTTCGACGCTTTGATGGCCGAGATGGGGCAGCTTCAGGAGAAGATCGATCACCGCAACGCCTGGGATCTGGATTCGCAACTGGAGCAGGCGATGGACGCCCTCCGGTGCCCGGCTCCCGACGCGGACGTGAAGGTGCTGTCCGGAGGCGAGCGGCGTCGCGTGGCGCTGTGCCGCCTGCTCCTCGAGCAACCGGATCTGTTGCTGCTGGACGAGCCCACGAACCATCTCGACGCCGAGAGCGTGCAGTGGTTGGAGCAGCACCTCGAGAAGTACGCCGGAACCGTCATCGCGATCACGCATGACAGGTACTTCCTGGACAACGTCGCTGAGTGGATCTTGGAACTCGACCGCGGCCGCGCATATCCGTATGAGGGGAACTACTCGGTCTACTTGGACAAGAAACGGGCCCGGCTGAAGGTCGAAGGCCACAAGGACGCGAAGCTGGCCAAGCGCCTGTCGGACGAACTCCAGTGGGTGCGCTCCAGCGCCAAGGCCCGCCAGACCAAGTCGCGCGCGAGGCTCGAACGCTACGAGGAGATGGCCACGGAGGCCGACAAGACCCAGAAGCTGGACATGGATGAGATCCAGATCCCGCCTGGGCCGCGTCTTGGCACTCTGGTTGTGGACGCCGAACATCTGACCAAGGCGTTCGACGATCGCGTGCTCATCGACGACCTCTCGTTCACTCTGCCGCGCAACGGCATCGTGGGTGTGATCGGCCCGAACGGAGTCGGCAAGACGACGTTGTTCCGCATGATCCTGGGCTCCGCAGCCGGAACCGATGACAAGGCCGACCTTCCGACATCGGGGGAGATCCGCGTGGGGGACACGGTTCTGATGTCGTACGTGGACCAGTCGCGCTCGGGCTTGGCCGGGGAGAGGACCTTGTGGGAGGTCGTCTCCGACGGCCTTGATTGGATCAAGGTCGGTCACGTGGAGATGCCGTCGCGGGCGTACGTGTCGGCGTTCGGCTTCAAGGGCCCCGATCAGCAGAAGCCGGTGAAGGTTCTTTCCGGCGGGGAGCGGAACCGGCTCAACCTGGCGCTTACGTTGAAGATAGGCGGCAACCTGCTGCTGCTGGACGAGCCGACGAATGACCTGGATGTTGAGACCCTCGGGAGCCTGGAGAACGCTCTGCTGGAGTTCCCGGGATGCGCGGTGATCACGTCCCATGACCGCTGGTTCCTGGACAGGGTCGCGACCCACATTCTGGCGTACGAGGGCGACTCCCAGTGGTTCTGGTTCGAGGGCAACTTCGACTCATACGAACGCAACAAGGTTGACAGGCTCGGGCCGGAGGCGGCTCGTCCGCACCGGGCGACCTACCGGAAGCTGACGCGCGGCTAGTTGTTCTACGTGTGAGCAGACTCGCCAGTTGTTGGACGGCCATGCTTGCGTGGGGTTGACAGCATTGGGGTGCTGACGTAGCGTGACGGCGTGATCGCACACGGGGGAACCCGGAAGGGCAAGTCGGCTCTTGTGGTTGGCGCGCGGATGTCAGTTGGGGCGATGGGTGCGGCGGCCGTCGCTGCCCGGAGCGGGCAGTCCAGCGAAGGTCGCGACAAACTACCGCCGGATGCAAGACAAGCTGTTCATCCCGCATCCGGAGGAATGGGGCGGTGCCTACGTTGACGGTGACACACTGGTGGTCAATACCGTGCGGCGATCGCCTGTCAGGGCGGCGAAGGTGCTTCGGAAGATCGGTGTGACGCGTGGGGTCACGATTCGCAAAGTGGATGTGTCGATGGCCCAACACGACACCGTGACCGCGGATGTAATGAGCGACCCTCTCCTGAGAGGCAGCGTTGTGGCGGCCGGTCCTGAATACAGAAACAGTCAGGTTGTTGTCGGGGTCCGAGACGGAGTCTCGTTGACGCGAGCGGCGAAAGCCAGGCTGAAGACGATCGCAGCGCGATCTGGCGTGCCGACCACTACCTATAACCATCGGGGAGATCCGGTCCTCACGAACCGCTACTGGGATACCTCGCCCTACAACGGTGGGGACAACGTGAACTTCGGGCCAGGAGGTGGCTGCTCCAACGCCTTCGCGTGGAAAGGCGGCCAGTACATGGTCAGTGCCGCACATTGCTACACAAGGTCGGGCTTGCGGGTGTTCAGGTACAAGACCGGAACGAAGTCCGTTGGCAAGCAGATCGGGAAAGTGCTGTGGTCGTCTGCCAATGCGTCTGGAACCACCGCCGACAGGCATGGCGACGTTGTCGTCTGGAAGGCCACCGGGGGTCTGAAAACCGTCGGCCGCATCTACACCGGGACGGGCAACGCGACCGCGAAGAGCGCCGTCAAGGACCGGACCAGCCTCCCAGAAGGCTGGAAAGGCCCGAACCTGTACACATCAGGTGCGGGACCTTTCTACGGCAACGGGTCGGGGCAGATCAATCCCGACTGGATTTCACTCGTGAACCAAACGATCTACTTCCGCGACACCAAGGCAACAGTTGCCAACCTGACCGTCGCGGAGCACTCGTCCGCGTGCATCGGTAAGGGGGATTCAGGTGGGGCGTTCTATCTGACGCGTCCGTCCGGCGGCGTTAGAGCTGTTGGCGTGATCAGCGGTACCAACAACGGGGGCGGCTCGTGGACCAACTGCCGCAACTACTACACACCATTGGAGTACGTGGCCAGCGACTTCGGCGGAGCGGTCAAGAAAGAGTAGGTCCGCAAGGAAGATGAGGTCTGACATGAGTGCGCACCGAGAAGTTGATCCGCCCACGGGCCGGCCAGTCCGTCCGCGCTCCCTGTGGCAAGTGGCGCTTGCTTCCGGATTCGCACTCGGGACCGTTCTGTTCGGGTGGTACTCCGTGTATGCCGCGCAGCAGGGGCGTGCCGAGATGGCGTACTACCATTCGGATTCCTACATGTCTGATGGCTTCTTTGCCACGGTTGATCTTATCGCGTCTGGTGTGGCGGGCACGCTGAGCGTTGTGTGTCTGTGGAACGCGATTCGATTCGCGAACCGGTTCATACGCGAACCGGTTCGTTGGCGGTCACTGCCGTCGGGGGCGCTTGCTTCCGGATTCATATTGGGGACCATTCTGCTTGGGTTGTACTCCGCGTATCTGGCGTACCATGGACGTGCTCGATTCCTGGACTTTGATCCCATGCGCGACTTGTCTGATGATTCGATTGCCATGGTTGAACTCGTTGGGTCTGGTGTAGCGGGCACCCTGAGCGTCATGTGCTTGTGGAACGCGATCCGGTTCACGGTCCGTTTCATGCGCGAACCTTCCTGACCGTTGCCCGAACCCCTAGCCGAAAACCGGGGAAACCTGAACCGGCTCGCGGAGTCCCACGTCCTCAGATCCTTTTCCCCGCTCTCGGCACGCCTCACGCCACTCGGCGGCGTACGGTTGAGAGGGCTCGCGAGGAGACCAACATGCGCGCACGACGCACGGAACTCAACACGACAGCCGCACGTGAAGCCGGGCAGCGACGCGCGGCACCACGTGGGATACGAAGCGGCGCGTTAGCTTTGGCGGTGGTGACCGCGTTGGGGCTGAGTGTCTTGCTCACGCCGTCCAACGCATCCCCGCCGATGCCCAGTGCCGCCGCCTACACGCCGCCTGCGCCAGAGGACTTCAGTGCCCTGACCTGGACCCAGGCCTTTCGCGCCCTGAACAAGAAGATGTCGCGCGAGTATGCGTTCACCAAGTGGAAGCGGATCAAGTGGCATTCCCTGTACGAGAAGTACGCTCCTCGGATTGCCCGGGCGGAAGCGACGGACAACCGGCAGGCCTACTACCTGACTTTGCGCCGCTACCTACACAAGCTGCGGGATGGGCACGTCTCGATCAAGCCCAACGTCGAGGCTTTCGAGGAGGCGCTTGTTGGCGGCGGATTCGGGCTGACCGTGACGACGCTGGACACGGGAGCAGTCGTCGCGACATGGGTCAAGCGGGGTGGACCCGCCGATATGGCAGGTATCGAGCGTGGCGCGCGGATCCGCAAGTGGGGCGGCAAGCCGGTGCTGAAGGCGTTGCGGAAGACGCCGACGGTCTTCGGGCCGAGTCAGCCCACTACCGCGCGGAAGAGGTCCGAGCAGCTGCGCTTCCTCGTGCGGGCTCCCATCGGCGTCAGGCGAACGGTTGTCTACGAGAATCGCCGGGCGACCGCGCGCGAGCGCGTGAAGCTTCGGGCGGTCGATGACGGGATGGAGACCCTCGAGCGGACCGATGGTTCGTCCGTCCTGGCGAAGGGCCAGTGGCCCAAGCGCATGGTTGAGCACAAGATCCTGCCGGGCGACGTGGGCTATGTTCGCATCTACGCCGAGATCGACCTGCCCGCTCAGTTGCCTGGTGACCACACGCCTACGGTCAAGCTCTTCCGCCGAGCGATCCGCGACTTCGTCAACGCGAAGGTTGCGGGCGTGATCGTCGATGTCCGGTCCAACTCCGGCGGCTCGGATCAGATGGTCGCCGACTTCATGGCCTCGTTCTACAGCAGGAGAGCCTTCTACGAGTACCAGAACTACATCGTGCCAGCGACCCGGAAGTTCCAGATCTGGATCGCGGACGACGTCACTGGAGAGTTCCGCTCCAGGGGCAAGGGCGTCTGGATCAAACCGGCGAAGAAGCGCTACCAGGGACCCGTGGTGGCACTAGTGGACAACGCCTGCGTGAGTTCGTGTGAGGGCGTGGCGATGGGCATCCAGAACCTGCCCCGCGGTCGCGTGGTTGGCTTCTACGGCACGAATGGTTCCTTCGGGATGACTGGAGACGCGGCGGTCATGCCGGGCGGCCTCGAGATCGACTGGCCATACGGCCAATCTCTGGACAAGCGCAAGGTCGTCCAGATCGACACCAGGAATGGCAAGGGTGGAATCCTGCCGGACCGACCCATCCCCATGACCCTGAAGAACGCCCTGCGGTCAGCGGCTGGGCGCGATGTCGTGCTCCGCCGGGGGCTTGGGACCCTGAGACGCATGTGACTGTCGACCATCCAGGGTGTGCGTCGCGCGGCCGTAGCTCGGCTCAACGCCTGACCAGAGAGGCTGACGGTCGGCGTGGTTGGGCGGGCACGCCGGGCTGGACTACTCTGCGTGGGTGGACGCATGGTGGGTGTGGCTGGCAGCGGCCTTGGTGATGGGAATCGTGGAGGTTACCACCGGGGGCACTCTGGTATTCGGAATGCTCTCTGTGGGGGCGCTCGCCGCTGCTGTGGCAGCAGCTGTCACGGTAACCGAATTCGTCCCTTGGCTGGTGTTCGCGCTGGTTAGTGTCGCCATGCTGGCGCTCGTTCGTCCAGTCGCGCGCAAGCATGCTTGGACGCCGGGCCACCTGCGCACGGGCACCGCTGCCCTGATCGGGCTGGAGGCAGTCGTCACGCAGCGGGTCACCGGCTATGGGGGACAGATCAAGTTGCGTGGTGAGGTGTGGTCGGCGCGGTCGTTCGACGTCGACGAAGTGTTCGAACCGGGGATCATGATCCGGGTGATAGAGATCGAGGGTGCTACGGCACTCATCGCGTGAGTCGGAGGTGTAGTTGTGGCGAGTGCGACAGGCTGGGTAGTAGGCGGGCTCGTGGCCCTCTTCGTTCTAATACTCCTGGCCAAAACGGTACGCATCGTGCCGCAGGCCAGTGCTGGGATCGTGGAACGCGTCGGCCGATACCAGCGCACGCTAGGCGCGGGGCTGAGCATCGTCATCCCGTTCATCGATCGTGTCCTGCCTCTGATTGACCTCAGAGAGCAAGTGGTCAGCTTCCCGCCGCAGCCGGTCATAACGGAGGACAATCTGGTGGTCCAGATCGACTCGGTGATCTACTTCCAGGTGACCGACCCGAAGGCAGCCACCTACGAGATCTATGACTACATTCACGGAGTCGAGCAGCTGACAGTGACCACATTGCGCAACGTGGTCGGCGGCATGGATCTAGAGCGAACCCTGACGTCGCGCGAAGAAATCAACCTGGCGTTGCGTGGCGTGCTGGACGAGGCGACAGGGAAGTGGGGCATTCGGGTCAACCGCGTGGAGCTAAAGTCGATCGACCCGCCGCCCAGTGTCCAGGAGTCGATGGAGAAGCAGATGAAGGCGGAACGCGAGAAGCGCGCCTCGATCCTGACCGCGGAGGGAGCCAAGCAGTCGGCGATCCTGACTGCCCAGGGTCGGCGCGAGTCAGATGTGTTGACCGCGCGGGGTGAGGCGGAGGCGAGGATCCTGCGGGCTCAAGCCGAGGCCGAATCGATCAAGGGAGTGTTCGCCGCCCTGCATGACGCCGACACGGACGAGCGTGTACTGGCATACCAGTATCTGAAGTGCCTGCCGGAGATCGCGGAAGGTACGGCAAACAAGATCTGGGTGATCCCGGCGGAGCTCAGCTCGGCGATGACAGCGCTGCGCTCCGCGTTCATCGATCCGGAGGCCGTCCGTCGAGCGGCAGAGCCGACTCGCTAGGCGGCGGGCTAGGCCTAGGCAGGCGCCTGCGGTGCGCGGATTACAGGCGGGATCCTGATGTGGTCCTGGTCGAACGCGCGCTTGATACGCTCCCTGATGGCACGCGTCAGCGCCACCTGGTCATCGGGCGCGGCTCTGGCTATCGCACGCACGATTACGGCGTCACCGGTGACTGACTCCACGCCCACATACTTCAATCCGTCCAGCAAGGAGTCCGCCCAGTCGGGGTCCTTGGACATCTCGTCCGCGACCCGTTCTATGGCCGACTTGACCGCGCCCAGGTCTTGGTCGTAGGACACGGGAGTATCGACGACGGCCTGGGTCCAGCCCTGGGATCGGTTCGCGACCCGCAGAATCTCGCCGTTGCGGACGTACCAGACCACGCCAGACCCGTCGCGAAGCCGGGTGACGCGCAGCGTCACCTCATCGATAGTGCCGACCACCTGGCCGAGGTCCACTACGTCGCCGACTCCGTACTGGTCCTCAAGAATCAGGAAGATGCCGGAGAGGTAGTCCTTGACGAGGGTCTGGGCGCCGAATCCGAGCGCGATGCCTATGACGCCAGCACTGGCGAGCAACGGCGTGATGTCCAAACCCAGTAGGGGTAAGACCATGAGCACCACGACAACCCAAAGGAACACGCTAAAGACGCTGCGGATGAGCTGCCCCATCGCCTTGGCCCGCTGCTCACGGCGTTGCTTGAGCAGCAGGAACGCGGACGAGGGACGACGGCCGCTGCGTGTCCGGGGCTTGGAGTCGATCAACTTGTGGACCGTGTGGTGGATCATGAGGGCAATGCCGGCCTGGATGAGCACAGCCAGGGCCAGGATCAGGGCGATCTTGATCAGCGCGTTGGATTCGAGGAGAGTTTCCAACCACCCGATCGGGTTCGGGGTGGGAGCTGGCTTCGCTGACGGCGTCGCCGGAGGCGAAGGCGAAGCTGCGAGGAATATCACGGTGCGTCCTCTTCTCTGGGCTCCTGACCGGCTTCGAGGCCTGTCATGTGAGCGGCGAACGCCAGAGATTCCGCGACTTCGGCCACCGACCGGTCCAGCGATCGCACTCCATGGCCGACGTCGGTCTCGGTGCGGATCAGGATCGGATCTTCGCTCACGGTGGCATGTTGGAGCGCCGCGACCATCTTGCGGCCATGCATGGGATCGGTTCGAGTGTCGTTGTCGAACACCATGACGAGGGTCGCCGGGTAGTCAACTCTTTGCTCCACGTGGTGATAGGGGGAGTAGGAGCGAAGCCAACCGAACTGCTCTGGGTCCGTTGGGTCGCCGTATTCGGTTGTCCATGTGGCGCCCAAACTCGACGTCGTGTACCGGATCATGTCGAGCAGCGGCGCGGTGCAGATCACGGCTCCGAGAAGCTCAGGGAACTGCGTTAGTGCGGCTCCCACGAGCAAGCCGCCGTTGGAGCCGCCGCTGACGCACAGCCGCTGCGGCGCTGTCCAGCCGGTGTCGATCAGCCACCGCGCGGCCGCCCGGAAGTCGTCGAAGACGTTCTGCTTGTTCGCCAGCATCCCTGCCCGGTGCCAGTCCTCGCCTTCCTCGCCGCCGCCGCGCAGATTGGCCACCGCGTAGACGCCGCCTGCCTGAACCCAGGCAAGGGCAGTCGGGTTGAATGCCGGGCACAAAGAGATCCCAAATCCTCCGTATCCATACAGAAGCGTCGGAAGTGGAGCGAGCGGCTTGGCGCTGGGAGAGATCAGATACATGCGCACATCAGTGCCGTCTCCCGACTGGAAGGTCACTTGCTCTGTGTGAACGCTCGGAACACGTACATCTCCGGGGGGCTCGGCCCAGAGCGTTGTCTCACCAGTGATCACGTCGTACCGAAATATGCGAGGTGGAGTCACGTAGTCGGTGTAGGCATACCAGCAGCTTGTGCCCCCTTCGGGGCGCGTGACCGGGCCGGTGAGAGTCCCCAATCCCGGGACGTCCAGGGCGCGGACACGCTCGCCGGTGGCGGAGTCGTGCAGTGCCAGTTCGCCTATCGAGTGCCGTGTGCGCTGCAGTACGAGGTACTGGTCGTGGCGGTCGGGTCCGTCGACCACTCGGAGTGATTCCAGGACAGAGTCGGGTTCCTCGGGGATTAGAGGCGTCCAGGTTCCTGGCTCTGGGGACAGCGCGGCGCCGAGCATCAGTTGGCCGCGCGGAGCTTCGAAGTCAGTCCAGATGAACATGCGATTGTCGGGCCGGATCGTGATTGAAGTCATCGCGTCCCGGCCGATGACCAGTGGCAGCAGGTCGGGCTCCTCGGGGCTTGACCGGCTCAGATCCGCCAAGTAGACGTCGTTGCGGGGAGCGGTGCCTTCGGAACAGTCGACGACCAGCCAACGCCCGTCCCTGGTGACAGACGCCGAGTAGTAGTTCGTCGCCAGCATCCCAGTGCCGAAGATCTCGGGGTCCTGGTCAGGGTCACGTCCGATCCTGTGAAGCCGCACTCGCCGGTGGAACTGTCGCTCGCCCGGCGGCAGGCCAGCAGGGTCCAGGCGGCGGACGTAGTAGAACTGCTCCTCGCCGGGAAGCCAGCCGATGGGAGAGAACCGAGCACGGTCGATCGGGCCGTCGATGACCTCACCTGACGCGACATCCAATACGCGAAGCTCGGATTCCTCGGTACCGGCCTCGCTCATCAGGTAGGCGATCCGGTTCCCCTCCCAAGAAGGCTGGAAGTCGTCGAGGGTCGTCGTGCCGGCCGGGTCTATGGCGATCGGATCGATCAGCACCCGCTCGCTACCGTCAGCCTCGACCACGTACAGGACTCCGAACTGCTGGCCCGGCTCGCGGCGCATGACGAAGTACCTGTCGCCTCGCCAGGTCGGGAGCCCCTCATAGCCGCCCATCAGTAGCGCCGAGACCGCGCTGGCGAACCCGGCTTCGCCCGCCCAGCGCGAGCGGTGGCTGTCATAGAGATCCCGCTGCCCCGCGAGCCAGGCGGTTCTCCAGCTGGCCCAGTCGGCAGGTTCATCGGGTTCGGCGGACTCAAGCCAGCGGTAGGGGTCCGGAACCTGGTCGGTGTGTACGAGGTCTCGGAGGTCGAGTCGCTGGGCGGCCGGGTAGTCAGCTGGCACGCGTTGACCTTATCGCCCTGTCTGCCGTCCGGACCGCGTGCGGAGGGATGCGTCGCGCTCGCACGGGCGCTAGCGTGAGAGCACACTCAGCCCCCAGGAGGCCCGCGTGAACACATCACGGGAAGCCCGCGAAGGGAAGCCGTCTGTTCCTGGCCGACCCGAGCCTGTCGATGTGGCCAAGTACGCGCGAGTGTTCGGCTGGCTGATCCTGGCGATCCTGGCGATCCTATTCGTGATTCTGAACAGCGGAACCGTGAGCGTCAGCCTGGTGTTCGCGCAGCGGGATGTACCGCTGTTCGTCGCGCTGCTCATCGCCATGGCGCTGGGAGCGGGGCTTGGCAGCGGGACCGGATGGTGGCTGCGCCGCCGTCGCACCCGGCGGAACGCGGGCAAGGCGGCTCCACCGGGAAGCGCGGGAGAGGCAGACAAGACGGAGAAGGGTGAGAAGCACCCAAAGTGAGCCAGTTGCACGACCTCACAGCTCTGGAGCAGTCCCGTGCTGTCCGGACGCGAGAAGTGTCGGCGGTTGAATTGACACGGCACTACCTGGGTCGCACAGAGGAACTCAGCGATGTCGTCGGGGCTTTCGTGACAGTGACACCGGACCTGGCGCTGGAGCAGGCTGAAGCGGTTGACCGCCGGGTCGCGGCCGCGGAGTCACCCGATGATCTGGGTCCGTTGACGGGCTGCGTAGTGCCAGTGAAGGACCTTGATCTTGTGGCTGGCGTCAGGTGCACGTTCGGGTCCGCCGTGTTCGCTGATTTCGTGTCCCCCCAGGACGCGGCGTTCGTGCGGGCCATGCGCGATGCGGGCTTGGTCATCACCGGGAAGACGAACGCTCCGGAGTTCGGGTTGCCGTGCTACACCGAGCCCGACATCGCCCCGTCGGCACGGACGCCCTGGGACACGACCAGATCGGCGGGCGGCTCCAGTGGCGGTGCCGCCGCAGCCGTGTCAGCTGGTTTAGCTTCAGCGGCTCAGGGGTCGGACGGTGGTGGATCCATCCGGATTCCGGCCAGCGTCACTGGGCTGGTTGGGCTCAAGCCCTCCCGTGGACGGGTGTCGGTGGCTCCGCTCGTGGACTCTGTTGGCGAGCTGGTGGCGATCGGTCCGCTAGCCAGGACCGTGGCAGACGCGGCCGCACTGCTGGATGTCATGTCCGGCGTTCAGCTCGGCGATGTGTTCGCAGCCCCCGGGCCGCCGGGGGCCGGTACGTTTCTGGCCGCGGCTTCGATGGAGCCACGGCGGCAGCGGATCGGACGGTTCTGCGTACCTCTCATCGCCGAGACGACCGTGCATTCGGACTGCTTGGCCGCCTATGAGGCCGCCTCAACGCTTCTGGCGGAGCTCGGGCATGAGGTAGTGGACATCGAGCCGCCATACAGCCCAGTACTCACCCCGCACTTCGAGGCGGTGTGGGCCACGCTGGCTGGGTCGATTCCGGTCCCGCCCGGCAAGGAGGGATTGCTGCGGCCTCTGACGAAGTACCTGCGCGACGCGGGAGAAGCGGTGACCGGACGCCAACTCGCCGCCGCCGTGGCCATGCTGCGGACGGCCGCGAGAACCGCGATCCTGGCGACCGCTGGATTCGACGCGCTCTTGACCCCCACGCTGGCCCAGCCGCCGGCGCTAGTCGGCGGCATTCGCGACGACGATGATCCCGCCAGGGACTTCGCGAGGCAGAAGGAGTTCACTCCGTTCACGGCGCCGTTCAACGTAAGTGGCCAGCCCGCGGTGAGTTTGCCGCTCGCGCACAGCCCAGGCGGGTTGCCGATCGGAGTGCAGATCGTCGGGCGCCCCTGGGGGGAAGCGGATCTGCTGAGTTTGGTCGGCCAGATCGAGCGGGCGAAGCCTTGGGTAGACAGGCGGCCACCGGTGTGGTGAGCGCTGCTGGGGCGCGGCCAGTTCAGGGACCCCTCGCGCGACTGGCGGAGGCGCACGGGGTGGCGCTTGAGTACTACGACCAGTCGGGGCAACGCCACGTCATCAGCAGAAGCTCTGTGATCGCCGTGCTGCGGTCCCTTGGCGTGCGGGCGGCCACCTCCGATGAGGTCCGCACGGCGTTGCGCGAGGCCGACTCGCATGACTGGGGCCTGATGCTTCCGCCGGTGGTTGTGTGCGGACAGGACCGGGGCGCTGAATTCTGGGTCAACACGCCGACGGGTGAGGCGGCTGAGGTGAGCGTAGCTTTCGAATCCGGCAGTGCTAGCGCCCCACTCGAACCGCTGGACAGGCCCCGGCGCTCCCGCCGGATCGAGGGCGCCAGCGTACGCAGATCGTGGTTCGAAATCCCAGCGGGTTTGCCGCTTGGATGGCACGAGGTACGGGCGGTGTCGCCATCGCGCACCGGGTCCTGTGCGTTGGTAGTGACGCCGACGAGACCTGACAGCGAGCTTCCCGGGCGGCTCTGGGGTGTGATGGCCCAGATCTACGCGCTGCGATCCTCGCGGTCCTGGGGGATAGGGGACTTGGCCGATCTGAGGGAACTCACAGCTTGGACAGGCCGCTCGCTGGGCGCGGGCTTCTGCCTGGTCAACCCGCTGCACGCCGGCCGCGTGGTACCGCCCATAGTCAACTCGCCCTACCTGCCGAGCAGTCGCCGCTTCGTCGATCCGCTGTACCTGAGAGTGGAAGACATTGTTGAGTACGGCCTGTTGCCGGATGAGGACAGGGTCGCGGCCCAAGCTGAGGCCGCCAAGTGGGCGGTAGTGGATCGAAGCTCAGAGTTGCTCGACCGTCAGAAGTGCTGGGAGTCCAAGTCACGTGCGCTTGAGTCTGTCTACAGGGTCCCCATGGGCCCAGGGCGCCAGGCCCAGTTCGAGGCATACGTCGCCAGTCAGGGTGATGGATTGCGACTGTTCGCGACGTGGTGCGCGCTGACAGAGGAGTACGGGCCCGTATGGCGTCAGTGGCCCCTGGCCCTGCGCGACCCGTACAGCCGCGACGTGGCACTGGAGGCGGACCGCTTGTCCGGACGGGTCGGGTTCTACTGCTGGCTCCAATGGCAGGCTGACCAGCAACTGGCCGCCGTCGAACAAGCGGCCGAAGGTGTGGGCATGCCGATTGGCGTGATCCATGATCTGGCTGTCGGTGTGCATGTGGACTCGGCGGACTCCTGGTACCTAGGTGACGTCTTCGCCGAAGGAGTTCACGTGGGGGCGCCTCCGGATGCTTACAACCAGCTCGGTCAGGACTGGACCCAGCCTCCCTGGCATCCGCGGCGTTTGGCGGAACAGGCGTTCGTCCCATACCGCGACCTGTTGAGAACCATGCTGCGCAACGCCGGGGGAATACGCGTGGACCACATCCTGGGCTTGTTCCGGCAGTGGTGGGTTCCCCAGGGTTGTCCACCGACGGAAGGCACATACGTGTCCATGGATCATGAGGCTCTCATCGGGATCCTCGTTCTGGAGGCCCATCGCGCCGGGGCGGTCGTGATCGGGGAGGATCTGGGGACGGTCGCGGATTGGATCAGGGACTACCTGGACGAGCGGGGAATCCTAGGGACCGGCATCTTGTGGTTCGAACGGGATCGAACCGGCATGATCGTGCCCCCCGAGTCCTGGAGGGCGCGGACCCTCACAAGCGTCACTGTGCACGACTTGCCCCCGACGGCGGGCTATGTCCGCGGAGACCACGTCCGGCTCAGGGATGAGCTGGGGCTCCTGACTCGACCTCTGGCCGAAGAGGAGCGGGCGCACGAGGCTGAGATCGCCCTGTGGCGCGAGATGCTGACCGATCGGGGGTTACTGGATTCGATCGACGCGAGCCCGGCGGAGACCGTAGTCGCTCTGCACCGGCTCGCTGCGGCGTCACCGGCGATGTTGCTGGGGGTCAGCCTGCCTGATTTGACGGGGGACCGCAGAGCGCAGAACCAGCCAGGAACCGACACGGAGTACCCGAACTGGAGGGTGCCGTTGTGCGACGAACGCGGCCATGCTGTCCTGCTGGAGGACCTGTCCAAGCTTCCCCTGCTCGATCCTGTGGTTTCGGCGGTGAGAGGTTACTGAGCGGCTGCGGTGGTGTCGGCGTCCTTGGCTTGGGCTCGCAGGGCCCGGACGGTCGAGTCGCGCCCTTCGGCGACGAGTCGCCGGGCCGCCGTAGTCAGAGTGCCGTCCGCCAGGAGTCGGTCGGCGGCTGCGACTGTAGCGTCTTCGACGAGCAGGTGCGGGTACAAGAGGTTCGTCATCGACTTGGCGGTGTCCGGGGTGCGCGTTTTCCAAAGGTTCGGCAGCGACTCGAAGTAGCGATTCGCGAACGGCCGCAGCAGATCCCGCTGCCCGGGTTGGATGAATCCAGACATCGTCGCGTTGAGAACGGCGTTGGGAAGTTCATCGGAGTCGACAGCCTGGGACCACGCCTGGTTCTTGGCGTCAGTGGTGGGGCGATCTCAAAGAAGCTGAGGCACGCCGCCGGGTTGACACCGGGGGGGGGGGGGCATGGGAGCGTGCGGCCATGAATCTGTCGCATCGCGGTTCGGTTGTTGGTCTGGTCGTGTGGGCTGTGCTTGTGGCCCTGTTGGGGGCGCTGGTGGGAGCACCCGGGGCGTGGGCGTGGCCCGGGGGGGACACGCCCCCGGACAAGACGCTCGTCGGGGCCGCGACGGGACTGAATTCTCCTGGGGATGTGGCGTTCGATGGCTCCGGGCGGATGTACGTCACCAACTACGGCGGCGACTCGGTGACGGTGTATTCGGCGGATTGGGCCGATGGGGACACCGGCCCGGTCAAGACGCTCGCTGGCGGCGCGACGGGACTGGATGGTCCAGTGGGTGTGGCGTTCGACGGGTCTGGGCGGATGTACGTCACCAACGCCAACGGCGGCTCGGTGACGGTGTATTCGGCGTCGGCCACGGTTCCTGGTGCGGCGAGGTCGGTGGGGGGTGTGGCCGGTGATGGTCGGGCCACCGTGTCGTGGACGGCTCCGGCGTCAACTGGTGGTAGTGCTGTGACGGGGTATCGGATTCAGCGCAGGGCTGGTTCGGGTTCTTGGTCGACTGTGGTGGGCAACACAGGCTCGGTGGCCAGGTCGCGGGTGGTCACTGGTTTGTCGAACGGGACTTCTTACACCTTCCGTGTCGCGGCTATCAACTCCGTGGGGGTGGGTGCGTTCTCGCCCGCTTCGGCGGCGGTGAAGCCGGTTGGTAAGCCGGGTAAGCCTGGCAAGCCCAAGGTGAAGGCGAAGCGTCACGGCAAGG
The DNA here is from genome assembly GCA_030700225.1 of Candidatus Nanopelagicales bacterium. Taxonomy (NCBI): domain Bacteria; kingdom Bacillati; phylum Actinomycetota; class Actinomycetes; order Candidatus Nanopelagicales; species Candidatus Nanopelagicales bacterium. The sequence goes on from JAUYJT010000027.1 coordinate 63,168, forward strand.
CGCGTATCCACTGGGCCGCGTCGGCGTCCCATGGTGGGAAGGTGACGTACAAGATCCAGAAAGCGGTGAAGAAGAAGCACGGTAAGTGGAGGAAGGTCGCCTCCACCACTCGCCATAAGTGGAATGGGAAGGTTCCCGGTGCGAAGAAGGCCGCCAGGAAGGGCCGCGCGTTGTGGTTCCGGATTGTGCCCCACAACTCCGCTGGAACCGGGCCGAAGAGCAAGCACACGAAGGCCTGGATGAAGAAGTAGTCTCGGCCGGTGCGCTGCCGCCGTGGTGCCCTTGGGTCGGATGCTTGGTGGGATCGGCTAGGGCTGGCGCGACGGTGACCTGGAGCCCGACACGGCACCAGCGTCCTTGGCTTGGGCTCGCATGGCCCGGACGGTCGAGTCGCGCCCTTCGGCGACGAGTCGCCGGGCCGCCGTAGTCAGAGTGCCGTCCGCCAGGAGTCGGTCGGCGGCTGCGACTGTAGCGTCTTCGACGAGCAGGTGCGGGTACAAAAGGTTCGTCATCGACTTGGCGGTGTCCGGGGTGCGCGTCTTCCAAAGGTTCGGCAGCGACTCGAAGTAGCGATTCGCGAACGGCCGCAACAGATTCCGCTGCCCGGGTTGGATGAATCCAGACATCGTCGCGTTGAGAACGGCGTTGGGAAGTTCATCGGAGTCGACAGCCTGGGACCACGCCTCGTCCTTGGCCTCGGCAGTGGGGCGAGCCGCGAGAGCCAGTGCCTTGTGACGCTGTCCTGTGGATGTCGCGTCCCTGGCCGCTTCGGCTTCGATCCGTTCGCTATCGGCCCTGCCTCTGGCGGCGAGTCGCTGGAGCAGATGCCACCGCAGGTCCGCGTCGATCACCAGCCCGGGGAGGGTCTGGTCGCCAGCGAGCAGAGCGGCCACGGTGTCGAGTTGGACCGGGGTCGTCGCGAAGGAAGCGAATCCGCGTATGTGCGCGAGTTGAAGGTCGCTGCCGGGTTCTCCGGACTCCGCCAGTCCCAGCAGGTGATCGGCGAGCTTGACGGAGTACCGGTCGCTGTTCTCGGGGCAGGCGTATTGGTCGATCGCCGCTCGCGCTTGCATGAGTGCGGCGTGAACCGTTGCCACCTCAGTTTCAGCCGCCAGCCCGGAGATGAGCAGGTCGATGAAGTCTCCGCAAGACATCTCGGCGTCCCTGGTCATGTCCCACGCAGCGCCCCAGAGCAGAGTCCGGGCCATGGGGTCGTCAACCAGTCCGAGATGCCGCACCGCGGTGCGCGCCGAGACGTCGTCGAGGCGGATCTTGGCGAAGGTCTGGTCACCGTCATTGAGCAGGATCAGGTCCGGCCAAACAGCGCCGACCAGGTCGGGTACTGGAGTGCACGAGCCAGTGACATCCATCTCGATCAGCGAGTAGCGATGGACGCGTTGACCCTCGTTCCGGTACAGGCCGATGCCGATTCGGTGATCGCGCAGAACTTCAGGCAGACCCGGAGGTGAAGTCGGTGGCTCCTGGACGATAGTGGCCGACGTGATCACTCCCTTGTCGTCCGAGGTGGATTCCAAGCGCAGCAAGTTGACGCCGGCAGTTCGCAGCCACTGCCCGGTCCACCCGCTCAGGTCACGACCGCTCGCGGCCTCAAGGTGTCGCAGCAGATCGTCCAGCTCCGTGTTCTGCCACGCGTATTCGCTGAAGTAGGCGCGAATCCCCTCCAGGAACTTATCCTCGCCGACCCACGCCACGAGCTGCTTGAGGGCGCTGGCCCCCTTGGCGTAGGTGATGCCGTCGAAGTTGACGTCAACAGCGGCCAGATCCGTCATGTCCGCCGCGATCGGGTGGGTCGAAGGAAGTTGGTCCTGCTTGTAGGCCCAGACCTTGCGCATCGCCGCGAACGACGTCCACGCTTCTGTGTAGCGCGTCGCCTTGATCGACGAGTAGTGCGCCGCCCACTCCGCGAATGACTCATTCAGCCAAAGGTCATCCCACCACTTCATCGTGACAAGATCCCCGAACCACATGTGAGCCAGCTCGTGCAGGATCGTGTTGGCACGCTGCTCATACGCGGTGCGAGTGACTCGGCTGCGGAATACCAGGTCCTCCAGGATCGTGACGCAGCCAGCGTTCTCCATCGCTCCGGAGTTGAACTCTGGGACGAACAACTGGTCGTACTTGGAGAATGGGTAGGGCTGGCCGAACTCCGACTCATACAGACCGAAGCCTTGCTTGGTGAGCTGGAGGATCTCGTCGGAGTCCAGGTACTCGCTCAGGCTCCGGCGGCAGAACACGCCCAGGGGGTAGGTCCCGTGTATGCCGGTGTACTCATCCCTCACGCAGTAGTAGGGGCCGGCGACTAGCGCTGTGATGTAGGTAGCCACACGCGGCGTCGGCGTGAAGTCCCACCGCGCCGTGCCAGCATCCGCTGGCTTGGACTCGGGAGTCGGGGAGTTTGAGGTAACCGTCCAGTGGTCCGGCGCGGTGACTGACAGCTGAAAGGTGGCCTTCAGATCTGGCTGCTCGAAGCACGCGTACATCCTGCGCGCGTCGGCGGTCTCGAATTGCGTGTACAGGTAGATCTCGTCGTCGACCGGGTCAACGAAGCGGTGAAGTCCCTCGCCGGTGCGCATGTAGGCGCCGTCCGCCTCGACGATGAGTTCGTTCGCCACGCCAAGACCGTCGAGACTGATGCGGAAGCCGTTATACGCCGACGCCGGGTCGATTTCCCGTCCGTTGAGGACAATGCGACGAACTTCTGGCGCGATCAGATCGATCCAACTCGAGTCCGTCTTCGCGTTGAAGTTGACCCTAGTCGTGGTGCCGAACCTTCTCGGGCCCTTGGTCAGATCGAGCTCGACCTCATAGGCAACTACGCGCACGTTCGCTGAGCGATCGCCCGCTTCAGTTCGTGTGATGTTCGCGTCGGCCATTCGGACTCCTCCCGACGCGGAGATCCTCGCAGGTTCGAACGGCCCTCGCCGCCGCTTCAGCCAGCGCTACGTCTTTGCGATTACGACGGTCTCGGAAACTGTCACCTTGCCACTGTCGCCCGACACGGTCACGCTCACCTTGATGTCGCCCTTGGTCCAGAGCACGACCGCGCCGACCTCACTGCTGCCAAACGAGCTGGTCTGCTTGAAGCCAGCCGACTCAAACGCGCTCCCCAGTTGTTGGGTGACTGCCTTGGCGTCACCGGGGCCCTCGAAGCCAGCGGACAAGCTCTTCCCGGCTTCTGTCGCGAATTGCGTGGAAGTCTGGACCGTCAACCCTTCAGGAACGGGCACATCGGCCGGCCACTCGTCAGGCAGCGTCGCCGAGTCGCTAACAGAACCCTCGACCCCGGGGGCCGAGAAATCGACGCTACCTTCGGGGGCCACCTGGACCGACCCGCTGCATCCAGCGACGAGCAGCGCCGCACCCGCGGCCAGAACTAGGCCCGGGAGCTTCAGGGGAATGCGGGTAGCCATAGTTGCCTCCAGTGTTCGCCAAGATGGCGTTATCGAATTCCAAGACTACACGGAGCGTAGGGAAGCTCGACGAGAGCGGGTGACGGGGATCGAACCCGCACCACCAGCTTGGAAGGCTGGGGCATTGCGCGAACGATCCTCGGGTGTTCGGCCGTCGGGGCAGGTCAGCGGCGATGGCGCCGCTACGAAAGGATCCGTGGGTTTCCTTGCGTAACGGAGAACTCAGCGCTACCTTGGTGTTACGAAAGGATCAGGACCGTTCCTTTCGTAGCAGCCATCTCCCGAAAGGATCGCTCCACTGCCCGTGCTCGTCGACTGTCTCTGGGAAGGGGGCGGATACGGATCTCGCCGTGACCGCCAGCCCTTGCGCTTTCGGGCCTTCGTGCCCGATTCGATCGCGCGCTGGGACCGACCGCTTGCCGGTCGCGCCGCAGAGGCTGTCTCGGTGGCGACCGCCGCGCTGAGCGAGCTCCAAGCGGTGGGCCCCGGTCATGACCTCGAGGCCCTCGCCACCACGTTGCTGCGAGCGGAAGCCCTCGGGTCCTCGTTCATCGAGGGCTTGCGGGCTTCGAACAAGCGTCTGGCGCTCGCGGTCTACGAGCCCGTTGCGGCCGACCCAACGGCACGGGCCGTGCTCGGTAACGTCCGCGCGATGGAGCGCGCGATCGAGATGGGCACGGAACGAAGTGGGTTCCAACTCGATGACTTGATCGACATCCATAGGACCCTGCTCGAGGGCACAACCGAGGAGCGGTTCGCAGGCGTTGTGCGCACAGAGCAGAACTGGATCGGGCAGAACTGGATCGGCGGGCGAGGTACCAGCCCACGCGACGCCGCGTTCGTTCCTCCCCCAGCCGATCGCGTCCGACCGCTCCTCGACGATCTCGTGACATTCGTGAACCTCGACGACCTGCCCGCCGTTTCGCAGGCCGCGATCGCCCATGCCCAGTTCGAGACCATCCACCCGTTCGGTGACGGCAACGGCCGCGCTGGCCGCTGCCTCATCCAGGTCATACTGCGGCGGCGGAACGTCGCGCCCCGTCTCGTACCTCCGATCAGTGTCGTGCTCGCAACCAACGCGAAGCGCTACATCGCCGGACTGACCGACTTCCGTGGAGGGCGCATCGACGACTGGATCGGTGGCTTCTCCGACGCAGTCACGCTGGCTGCTCGGAGCACGGAGGTTCTCCAGACGCAGATCGACGGTCTGCTCGCGGATCTCATCGAGCGCGCCAGCTCACCGAGAACAGACTCGGTTGCTCGAAGAATCATCCTGGGACTACCGCGGCAACCCATCCTGAGCGCCGAGGTCGCGGCCACCTCCTATGAGGTGACGCCGACCGCAGCGCGCGCTGCGCTCAACCGACTTGAACAAACGGGCGTACTCGTTCCGGCTCGCGTCGGTCGTCGCCGTGATCGCGAGTGGATCAGCGACGAGCTCTTCCAGCTCCTCGACGCCTTCGAGCACGACCTCGGTGAGAGTGAAGCAGGTACGAAGCGAAGGCCTTCGCCGTCATCAACTCGACCGTCGAGACGCGAACGCTCAGCCCGTCGGTTGGCAGACTGAATCTGGAGTCAACGCGGACAGTAACAATCAGCGCGCTCGATCAACCGCTCGGTCCGATGTGTGGAGCGGGTGACGGGGATCGAACCCGCACCACCAGCTTGGAAGGCTGGGGCTCTACCATTGAGCTACACCCGCGAAACGCACCGAGAGTCTATCCGCAGAGTGTCTGGGGTACCGATGGGCTTCCCGTACACTCATCTGGCGCGGGGCGTAGCGTAGTGGCTAGCGCGCCTGCTTTGGGTGCAGGAGATCGGGAGTTCGAGTCTCCCCGCCCCGACCAATCCATTAGGAGAACCCAGCGCCGTGAAGAGCGATGTAGAGAACCTGTCGGAAACGCGGGTCAAGTTCGCAGTGGAACTGCCATTCGAAGAACTGGCCGACGCTGTGACAGCCGCGTACAAGAAGATCGCCTCGCAGGTGCAAGTGCCTGGATTCCGTCGGGGCAAGGTCCCGCGTCAAGTCGTTGACCAGCGGTTCGGGCGGGGCCTGGTGCTGGAGGAAGTTGTCAACGCGTCCGTGCCGAAGGCCTACCAGGAGGCAGTGCGCCAGAGCGGGACGGTCGCGATAGGCGAGCCGAACGTGGAGGTGACCGAGATCGTCGACGGCGAGCGGATAACGTTCACCGCCGAAGTGGACATCCGTCCCGAATTCGACCTTCCCGAGTACCGTGGGCTGAGTATCGAGGTTGACCGTCTCGAAGTCACCGACGAGGACGTCGCGCAGGAGATGAACGCTCTCAGGGACCGCTTCAGCACGTACGACGAGGTCGACCGTCCAGCCCAGTCAGGGGATGTGCTCCTTTTGGACATAGTCGCTACTTGCGACGGGGAGCCTGTGGAGGACCTAACCCGAAATGCCATCTCCATGGAAGTCGACAAAGGCGCGTTTCTGCCTGGTTTCGACGAGGCGGTCCTGGGTGCGTCGGCCGGCGACGACAGGTCGTTCGAGTTCGTGCCTGACGTTGGCGAGTTCGAAGGCAAGTCCATCGACGTGTCGATGTCGGTCAAGGCGGTGCGCGAGCGCGTACTGCCGGAAGTGGACGACGAGCTGGCGATGATGGCCAGCGAGTTCGACACGGTCGACGAGTTGCAGAAGGATCTACGCAAGCGGCTCGGGCACTCTCGGCTGATGGACCGAGGACACAAGGCCAGGAAGAAGGCTCACGAGGACCTTCTGGCTGGAGTCGAGATTCCAGTACCCGAAGGCTTCCTGTCCGCGCAGGTTTCCGCTCACTTCGGCGAAGAGCGCGGCGACCATGGCGATGAGGAGCGTCGTGCCGAGGTTGAGGCGAGGATCAGCAAGGGCATTCGGAGTGAGTTTCTGCTTGACCGCATCGCGGATGCGGAGGATCTGACCGTCGAACAGGCGGAGCTGGGTCAATGGCTAGTGATGCAGGCTCCTCAGTACGGAATGTCCGCCGACCAGTTCGCCAAAGCCCTGGTCGAGGCGGGGCAGATCCAGTCGGCTGTCGGAGAGGTGCGCCGGACCAAAGCGCTGGCCCTGGTCCTTGAGAACGCCGTCGTCGTGGACACAGCGGGGGAGCCCGTGGACCTGTCCGAGATCGACCGGTCGATCTTCGGCGGTGAAGCCGAGGATGAGTCTGACGGCGAGGCTGCCGAAGGCGGCGACGTGGCTGACGAGTCAGCAGAGGACACGGTCGCGGACTGATTGTGCCGCTGGCGAAATCGGGCCCGGCGACGCAAGCCGACCGCGGCTTCGGCGCTAGGGTTTCGTCAGGAAGCAACTAGTCCGCAAGCAACTAGCACGGAGGCCGCGCGTGACGGAATCCCAATTGACCAACACTGGGGGTAGAGGCCACGAAGCAGCGGTCCCGGGCCTCGACGAGTCGGTGTACCAGCGGCTACTGCGCGAGCGCATCGTGTTCCTTGGGTCCACCGTGGAGGACCAGGTGGCCAACGCCATCGCCGCCCAGATCCTGCTACTGGCCGCAGAGGATGCCGAGCGGGACATCTTCTTGTACATCAACTCCCCCGGGGGTTCAGTGTCGGCGGGGATGGCCATCTACGACACCATGCAGTACGTCAAGAACGACGTAGCTACCGTCGCGATGGGGATGGCGGCGTCGATGGGCCAGTTCCTGCTCTGCGCCGGCGCGAAGGGTAAGCGTTATGCGCTGCCCCACGCCCGAATCATGATGCACCAGCCGTCCGGCGGGATCGGTGGCACAGCGTCGGACATCAAGATCCAGGCGGAACAGATGCTGTACACCAAGAAGAAGATGGCCGAATTGATCGCGTCCCATACTGGCCAAGACCTGGCGGCGGTCGAGGCTGACTCCGACAGGGATCGATGGTTCACCGCTGATCAGGCCAAGGAGTATGGCTTCGTTGATCAGGTCGTGCGCAGTGCCCGCGACGTCGCGGGCGAAGGGGGTACGGCAGCATGAGCGCTCGCGGCGAATCGGCAGACCGGGGGCCCAGTGGCCGGTACATCCTCCCGGAGTTTCGGGAGCGGGGATCCGGTGGCGTGGAGCGGGTTCACAATCCCTACACGAAACTGTTCGAAGAGCGGATCATCTTCCTTGGAGTGCAGATCGACGACGCTTCTGCGGACGATGTCATGGCTCAGTTGCTGTGCCTTGAGCAGATGGACTCCGAGCGCGACATCTCCGTCTACATCAACTCACCCGGCGGCTCCTACACGGCCATGACCGCGATCTACGACACGATGCAGTACGTCAAGCCTCACATCCAGACCGTGTGCCTTGGGCAGGCTGCCTCTGCGGCGGCTGTTCTGCTGGCCGCTGGCACGCCGGGCAAGCGTTTCGCGCTTCCACATGCTCGAATCCTGATTCACCAGCCCTACAGCGAAGGGCAGGGACAGGGTTCCGACATCGAGATCCAGGCGAACGAGATCCTCAGAATGCGCGCGGAGATGGAAGGCATTCTGGCCCGTCACACTGGGCGCAAGCTGGCCCAAGTACGCAAGGACATCGAGCGAGACAAGATCCTGACCGCGGATCAGGCGATGAAGTACGGACTCATCGATTCGGTGATCGAGTCGCGCAAGACGCTCGCTAACAAGTAGATACGCGGCCGACGCGGGTTGGCCGTACCCGCTGGCGGGATGCGGCGGGTCGAACCGCGATCGCGTCGCATCCAGGGGGTACCGTTTTCTCGAGGCAAGTTCCGCTGCCTTCAGGGGGAGCGGACGATGGGAAGGGGACCGAATCGTGGCTCGTGCTGGTGACGGCGGTGATCTGCTGAAGTGCTCCTTCTGCGGGAAGAGCCAGAAGCAGGTCAAGAAGCTAATCGCCGGTCCCGGCGTGTACATCTGCGACGAATGCATAGACCTGTGCAGCGAGATCATTGAGGAGGAGCTGACCGAGGGCAACGGTGCCCCCATCGAGGATCTGCCAAAGCCGCGCGACCTGTTTGAGTTCCTAGATCAGTATGTGATCGGCCAGGAGAACGCGAAGAAGACTCTTTCGGTTTCGGTGTACAACCACTACAAGCGCTTGCAATGGGGCGGCCGCCAGCGTGTCAGGGACGATCAGGTCGAGTTGGCGAAATCCAACGTCCTCCTCCTTGGCCCGACCGGGTCCGGCAAGACGCTGCTGGCCCAGACGCTCGCCCGCCGCCTGAATGTGCCCTTCGCGATCGCGGACGCCACGGCCCTAACCGAGGCGGGATACGTCGGCGAGGACGTGGAGAACATCCTCCTTAAGCTGATCCAAGCCGCCGATTACGATGTCAAGAAGGCCGAGAGCGGCATCATCTACATCGACGAGATCGACAAGATTGCCCGGAAGAGCGAGAACCCGTCGATCACGCGCGATGTCTCCGGAGAGGGTGTCCAGCAGGCGCTGTTGAAGATCATGGAGGGGACCTCCGCGTCAGTGCCGCCGCAGGGTGGGCGTAAGCATCCGCACCAGGAATTCATTCAGATTGATACGACCAATGTGCTCTTCATCGTGGGTGGGGCGTTCGCCGGGCTGGACAAGGTCATTGAGGCACGCATCGGCGCCAAGCCCATCGGATTCACTCACTCCCAGCTCGACGACAGTTCGCATGGTGAAGGTGACACGAATCCTGACCACATCTTCAGCAAGGTCATGCCAGAAGACCTGCTGCGCTTCGGACTCATACCGGAGTTCATCGGCCGTCTGCCGGTAGTGACATCGGTCGACGCGCTGGATCAGGAGGCGCTGATTGAGGTGTTGACCGCACCCAAGAACGCTCTGGTGAAGCAGTACCAGCGACTGTTCGAACTGGATGGAGTTGAGCTGGAGTTCGATCCCGCCGCGCTGGTGGCAATAGCTGAGCTGGCGAGCGATCGGGGGACCGGCGCGCGCGGACTGCGGTCGATTCTCGAAGCGATTCTTCTGCACGTTATGTACGACGTTCCGAGTCGCAAGGACATTGCCCGGGTCATCATCACTGAGCAGACTGTGGTCGAGAAGGGTGCCCCGACCATCGTGCCCCGTGAGATCACCCCACGCCGCCGACGCGCTACGGGAGAGAAGACCACGGCCTGACGGATCCGCCGACGTTCAGGCGTTGGAACCGCGCTTGTGGGCGATCCGGTCGCTGGGGTCCGGGGGAGGCAAGTCGGGGGAACTCTCAGCGGGAGTGCGCGTACGCGCCTGCGGTTCGCCGGTGTCAGGCGCGGGGATGCCAGCCAAGGCGTGGTAGGTGATCCTGTCTGCCGGATTCGGAGGGGGAAGCTCACCACTTGGCAGCGCTGGCAGTGCCAGCGTTTGTTCGACGGGCGGGAGCTGCTCGTCGGGCGGGAGCTCAGGGGTTGCGGGCCCGGCGATCTCAGGCTCTGGTGTGGCGATGACGGTTCCGAACCCCCACTGGGATCCGGGCACGGATGGCTGAACCCGCTCGCTGACGACTTGGCCTGCCGCGGTGTCCGCGCTCTCCTCACCTTCGGGAACTCCCCAGTAGATCGGCCCGCATGCTTCTTCTGACCGGTCAGCCGGATCGGGTGGCGGTAGGGGCTCGGGGATGGCGACCAAGGCGTCCTGAGCGCTCTGCTCCGTTGACGCCGCGCCCGCCAGAGCGCTGGCGCCCCACACAATCGCCCCGCCCGGTTCGTCGGATCTCGAGGACGGGTCTGGCGGGGCCAGGCCGCTGTCCGCGTCTGTAGTGACTATGGCCGACGTGGTGCCCAACTCCGGCGCGCTGGTGGCGGCAGCGCGGCCGCGACGCCACCTGCGACCGGAGCCCGCAGAGACCGCGTCGGACAACGGAGCGCGCGGCGCCCAATCGGGAAGCTCAACCCCAGGCAAGATCGCGACTCCCACGGACTCGAGTCCATAGGGTTCGGCCAAGCTAGGCCTGCTAGCCGCGTGCCCGCCCTGCTCCTCCAGCCCAAGCGCCGGAGTATGGGGCGAACCGGGCTCGCCCTTCTTCCTGCCAAAGCGCATTCTCACTCCCGGAGGGCCGTTGCCGTCATCCTGTCACGTTCACGGGCGAGTCTCACTGACCGCGTCGAGTTCAATATCGCGCACGCTCACCTTGTCGCCGCCTTCTTCGAACCGCAGGTCGGCTATTCTGCCCGCCGCACACAGGTCCTGGGCTGCCGCTCGGATCTTGGCCAATGAGGCAGAGGGGGCGACGACGGTCGCTGTTCGCACTTCAGTCCTCATACCTGTCTTGGCCTCGCTCTTGACCTTGCGAATCTGGCTCAAGGCCAGGGCGACATCCGTCAGAAGCTCGACATCGCCCGTGTCTCGCGGCACTTCTTGAGCACACGGCCACGGCTGCCGGTGTACCGATCCGTCCTGCCACCACGACCAGACTTCCTCGGTGACGAACGGCAGTACTGGCGCGAACAAGCGCAGTAGCGTCGACAGGGCTATGCGCAGTGCGGCCTGGGCCGAGGCGGCACCTTCGGACTCATCGGCTGAGAGGGCCAGGTCAGAACTGGAACGGTGCTTGATCAGCTCCAGATAGTCGTTGCAGAAGTCCCAGAAGAACTTCTCGGTGCGCTCCAGCGCTCGTGCGTAGTCGTAGTCGCTGAACGCACTGGTCGCGTCGTCCACGGCATCGGCCAAGCCCGCCAGCATCGCCAAGTCCAAGGGTCTCGTCGGCGCGGAAGTGAGAGTGTCCCGGCTCAGGTTCAGAAGCGCGAACCGGGATGCGTTCAGGATCTTGATTGCGAGGCGCCGACCGATCTTCATCTGGCCTTCGTCGAAGGCGGTGTCGGTCCCGGGCCTGCCGCTGGCCGCCCAGTATCGAACAGCATCTGAGCCGTGCCGTTGAAGCAAGTCGATCGGCGTGATGACGTTGCCTTTGGACTTGGACATCTTCTTGCGGTCCGGATCAAGGATCCAGCCCGATATGGCCACGTGTGACCATGGAAGCCTGTCGTCCTCCAAGTGGGACCTGACGAGCGTTGAGAACAGCCACGTGCGGATGATCTCGTGGGCCTGGGGACGCAGATCCATGGGGGCGACGCGCTGCCACAGGTCCGGGTCCGTAGCCCATCCCCCCGCGATCTGCGGAGTGAGCGACGACGTGGCCCACGTGTCCATCACGTCCGGCTCGGCGACGAATCCACCGGGTGCGCCTCGCCCAGACTCATCGAATCCGGGTGGGCAGTCGCTGCAGGGATCAACTGGCAGCGAATCGTGATCCGGGAGGATTGGATCTGAGTAGACCGGCTGGCCGTCCTGACCGGCGCGGTACCACAGTGGGAAGGGAACACCGAAGAAGCGCTGCCTGGATATCAGCCAGTCGCCGTTGAGGCCGCTGACCCAGTTGTCGTACCTGACACGCATGTGGTCCGGATGCCAGTTCAGTTGCGCGCCCCGTTCGAGCAGCGCCTGCCGCAGTTCCCGGTCCCGTCCACCATTGCGCAGGTACCACTGCCGGGTAGTCACGATCTCCAGCGGCTTGTCGCCCTTTTCGAAGAACTTGACCGCATGAGTGATGGGGCGCGGTTCCCCATGCAAGTCGCCGGACTCGGCGAGCAGCCCGACCATGCGCTCCTTGGCCGTGAACGCGGTCGACCCGGCGATGGTGGCGTAGGCCTGGGCTCCCGCTCCAGCCAGCCATCCTGGGGTCTGTGCCACCAGGCGGCCGTTCCAGCCGATGATCGGCCTGGTGTCCAGCTGTAGTTCCCGCCACCAGGTGACGTCAGTGGTGTCGCCGAAGGTGCAGATCATGGCTATTCCCGATCCCTTCTCAGGATCGGCGACAGGATGGGCGACGACCGGTACTTCCACCGCGAACACCGGCGTAGTGACGGTTGTTCCCAGGAGCTTGGCGTAGCGCTCGTCGTCAGGGTGGGCGACCAGTGCGACGCATGCGGCTAGCAGTTCCGGCCGAGTGGTTTCCACGAAGATCAACTCGCCGTCAGCGGCATGGAACGAGATCTTGTAGTACGCGCCCGGCCTTTCCCGATCCTCCATCTCGGCCTGAGCTACCGCGGTTTGGAAGGTGACATCCCACATGGTCGGGGCTTCAGCCTGGTATGCCTCGCCCCGTTCGAGATTGCGCAAGAACGCCAGCTGGGAAGTGGCTCGGGCATTGTGGTCGATTGTTTGGTACGTCTGCTCCCAGTCGACGCTGAGCCCTAGCTCGCGCCAGAGGTACTCGAATCCCTTCTCGTCCTCCGCTGTCAGCTGCTCGCACAGGTGGACGAAGTTACGTCGGGACACTGGCAGCGGTCGCTTCGGATCAGGTTCCGCCGGCGGAGCGAAATCCGGGTCGAACGGCAGCGAAGGATCGCAGCGCACGCCGAAGAAGTTCTGCACCCGTCGCTCGGTCGGCAGCCCGTTGTCATCCCAACCCATCGGGTAGAAGACTTCCTTGCCGCACATCCTCTTGAAGCGTGCGACGCAATCCGTGTGCGTGTATGAGAAGACGTGACCGACGTGCAGCGATCCGCTGACGGTGGGCGGGGGAGTGTCGATGCTGTAGATGTCAGCTCTGTCGCGCGTGCGGTCGAACCGGTAGAGGCCTTCGTCGCGCCACCTGGCTGACCACTTCTCCTCGATGCCCTCCAGCGCCGGGCGTTCAGGCATGCCGGGGAAAGCGGAAGTGGTCATGGACGCCGATTCTATGGGCGGGGCCGGATCGCGCCTGCGCCAGTGCGGACGTGGCTTCATAGACTGACCCGATGGTGGAACTGGCCGATGTCGCGGCCGACCTGTTTGAGCGGCGGCCGGAGAACGACATGGAGCCGACGCTGGACAGGGTGGCCAGGGTCGGGCGGCTGCTCGGCGATCCCTGGGAATCATTCCGGGTCATTCACGTCACTGGGACCAACGGCAAGACTTCAACCGCGCGAATGGCCGAGGCGCTTATCCGCGCCGCCGGTCTGCGCACAGGGATGTTCACCAGCCCTCATCTCGAATCGGTGACCGAGAGGATCGCGGTCGACGGCCAGCCGGTGTCTGATGAGGTGTTCGTGGCGGCCTTCGAGGAGGTGCGCCCGTACATAGACATGGTCGACGCGGAGGAATTGTCCGGCGGGCGCTCACGGATGACCTTCTTCGAGGTTCTCACATGCCTGGCGTTCTCAGTCTTCGCGGACGCGCCGGTCGATGTTGCGATTCTGGAAGTCGGACTCGGTGGCGCGTGGGATGCCACGAATGTGGCGCGCGCGGACGTGGCCGTAGTGACACCCATCTCGCTGGACCACACTGACTGGCTCGGGGAATCTGTGGAGCTGATCGCAGCGGAGAAGGCCGGAATCATCAAGTCGGGGGCGCGAGTCGTGATCTCCGCCCAGCTGCCGGAAGTTGAGGCGACGCTGACCAGGTGGTGCCGGGATGCGGGCGCGACTTTCGTGCGCTTCGGTCACGACTTCGATGTCGTCTCGCGTTCGCTGGCCGTGGGTGGCCAGGTGTCGACGATCAGGACGCCTACCGGGGTCTACGACGACGTGTTCGTGCCTGCCTTCGGTCGTCATCAGGCCGAGAACGCCGCCGCCGCGCTTGTTGCCGCTGAGCAGATGCTGACCTGCGGGCAGCGTCTGGACGGCGAGATTGTTTCAGCTTTTGGGAACGTCCGGTTCCCGGGGCGGCTGGAGCAGGTCGCGGGCAATCCGTTGGTGATCACGGACGCGGCCCACAACCCGGCTGGCGCGGCAGCTCTGGCCGATGCGGTGGCGGAGTCCTTCTCGTTGGGCTTCCTCGTCGTGGTACTGGCCGTCATGGCTGACAAGGACGCTGTCGGCATCCTGAATGCGCTGGCCGAGGCCTGCGATTTGGTGATCGTCACGCGCAACGCGTCCCCCCGCAGTCTGGGCGCGGACGAGCTCGGGGAGGTGGCGGAGCGGATCTGGGGGCCCGAGCGCGTCACAGTTGTCCAGGAACTGCCCGACGCCATCGACTTCGCTCGGGCGAAGGCTACTGAGCTCGATGGGGCCGTGCTGGTGACCGGATCGGTCGTCACGGCCGCGGAGGCGAGAGCATACTTGCGGTCTGAGCGCCCAGAGGAGGACATCTGTGAGTGAACGAACCCTGGTCCTGGTCAAGCCCGACGGCGTCGCCCGGGGCCTGATCTCGGAAGTGTTATCTCGAATCGAGGCGAAGGGCTTCCGATTCGTGAAGCTGGAACTGCGCACTCTCGACGTGGGTACAGCGCAGCGCCACTACGCCGAGCACGCGGAGAAGCCGTTCTTTGGCGAGCTGGTCGATTTCATCACCAGCGGTCCTCTTGTCGCGGCCGTTATCGAAGGCCCCGACGTTGTGGTGGCGTGGCGCCAGATGATGGGCGCGACCAATCCTGTGGACGCGGCGCCCGGCACGATCCGCGGAGATCTGGCCACAGAGCTGCAGAACAACGTCGTGCATGGCTCGGACTCCCTTGATTCAGCCAGCCGCGAGATCGGGATCTTCTTCCCTGACCTGTGAGGAGCGGCTAGTCGGGTTGCGCCGGACCGACCCCGCGAGCAGCGGAATCGGGCGCTTGCCCGGGCCGGATTGGCGCAGGGGATACCCTCACCTGCGGGGGATGGATGCCTGCGTGGTCGCGGAGTTCCATGACCCAGATGGGTTTTGCGTCACCTCGTTGCTGATCGACGCTAGTGATCTACCCGAAAGTGTCGTTACCCGCCTTAGATCTGGCCGGGTAACGACATTTTCGGGTAGATCCGGGGCACAAGACACAGGGTCACGTGTCTGGAGTGTCCTAAGACATCACACAGCGGTGGGATTCGAACCCGCGGTGGAGTCGCATCCACACACGCTGGCGGGAGCGCGGGCGTTGAGTCAGCGCGGGGCCTTCCCGGACCGGCATTCCCCGCGTAGCATGGCGGACCTGAGGTGGGCGATCGTGGGGGTGGCTTGATTCGGCTGAGCGTCGCTGTTCTGGGTCGAGATCTCGCGGTCGACCTTGGAACGGCCAACACGTTGGTGTATGTGCGCGGGCGTGGTGTTGTGCTGGACGAACCGAGCGTCGTGGCTATCGACACCAAATCTGGAGCGCTGATCGCCGCCGGTTCGCGAGCCAAGGACATGGTTGGCCGCACACCCGCTGAGGTCTCGGTCATACGCCCACTCTCCGATGGTGTCATCGCCGATTTCGAGGCGACCGAAGACATGCTGCGCTACTTCATCCAGCGCGCTCACGCCAAGCGTGCTTTGGCCAAGCCCAGGGTTGTCGTGTGTGTGCCCTCCGGTATCACTGGAGTGGAACGGCGCGCGGTCGAGGACGCTGGATACGCGGCCGGGGCACGCAAGGTGTTCCTGATCGAGGAACCGATGGCGGCGGCCATCGGAGCCGGCCTGCCCGTCTACGAGGCGGCCGGCAGCATGGTTGTGGACATCGGCGGCGGAACCACGGAAGTAGCGGTCATCTCCCTGGGCGGCGTCGTAACGAGTCTGTCCGTCCGGATCGGCGGCGACGTACTTGATGACGCGTTGGTGCAGTACGCGAAGAAGGAGTACTCGCTACTGCTTGGGGAGCGGACCGCGGAACGCATCAAAGTGACCATCGGCTCGGCCTACCCCGCACCCGACGAGCCAGACGCGGAAATTCGCGGTCGCGACCTCGTCAGTGGCCTGCCGAGGACCGTCGTAGTGACAGCCGCAGAGGTCCGTGAGGCGCTGGACGAGCCGGTGACAGGGATTGTGGACGCGGTGCGCACAGCACTCGACCGCACCCCGCCGGAGCTAGCGGGCGATGTGATGGACCGTGGAATCATGCTCACTGGCGGCGGGGCACTTCTGCGGGGAATGGCTGAGCGTTTGGAGCACGAGACCCGGATGCCGGTTCGGGTCGCTGAGGGCCCGCTTCGATGCGTCGCCTATGGAGCCGGACGGTGCGTCGAGGATTTCGCCGCCCTGGAACCGGTGCTCGCTGCCCGGCCACGGCGGTAGCTCGTGACCACCGACATCCTTCAGCCCCCGGACTTGGGGAGTCCCCCGCGCCGACCGCGCCGCGGAACGGTCCGAAGGACCCCCAAACGGATGCCAGTGGTTCTCATCCTGGCTCTGGTGGCAGTGACATTGATGATGGTGGACGTTCGGCAGGGCCCGACGGTGCTGTTGCGGTCGATCGGGCAGGCGATAGGCGGACCCCTGCAGGCATGGTCTGATTCGGCCCTGGGTCCGTTGCGCGAAGGGCCGCTACCGGTCGCGGACACGGGTGATCTCGCTGGAACCGTCGAGGACCTGCGGGCCCGCAATGACGAGCTCGAACGCGAGCGCGACCATCTGCTGGACAGGCTGTCGCAGCAGCGCCAGACGGATGAGCTGGCCCGCTGGAACGTTGCCGACCGCCAAGCGCGATTCGCCAGAGTCGTAGCCGCCGCGCCGTCCTCCTCCCTCGGGTCCACCGTGACGCTTGATAGCGGATCAGCGGACGGAATTGTCGTAGATCTGCCCGTCCTTTCGGGGTCAGGGCTGGTCGGCAGGGTCATAGCGGTCGGTCCGTCGACGAGTACCGTCCGCTTGATCGATGACCTGGCCAGCGAGGTCGGTGCTCGCTTCGCCCGCTCGCTGGAAACAGCGGTCGTTGCGGGATCGGGAAACCCGGACGTCCTGACCGCGAGGCTTGTCGATCCGCTCGCTGATGTCGCCGCCGGAGACCAACTCGACACGATCGGATCACCCGGAGGTAGTCCCTACCCGCCGGGCATCCCTCTCGCCCGCGTGAGCGAAGTCTCCGGACCGGTCGGCAGCACCACGCGGCAGATCCTGCTCGCCCCAGTGGCCCGGCTGACCGCGTTGGACGTTGTGGCAGTGCTTGTGCCACGCGCTGATGGAGCGGAGGCCGAGCGATGACTCCCGCTGGGTGGCGGATCCTGCTGGCCACGACAGCCGTACTGGTGGCGGCACTTGTTCAGACCGTGGTGCTGAGCCGGTTGCCGCTTCCGGGGGCCGTGCCGGACCTGACCCTCGTCGTCTTGGTTGGGCTGGCGATGGCCGCGGGCTCGTCGTTTGGTGCCTACTCGGGGTTCGGCGCGGGGCTACTGCTGGACGTACTGCCTCCGGCCGCCGGAACCCTTGGAGTGACCGCGCTGGCGCTGACACTCGTTGGGTGGCTCGCCGGCCGGGTGCGTGATCCGCGGGGGTTGGCGCCAGCGGAGACGGCTGCCCTGGTCGCTGGACTGAGCGTGCTCGCGGTCACGATCGAGTCAGGGCTGGCCTGGCTGATGGGACATGGGATTGGGAGCTTCGGCTACTGGGCTCTTACGTTGGTGACCGGCGCGGTCTACAGCGTGCTCCTGGGGGTGGCCGTGATCCCTGCGATCACCGCGACATTCCGGCGGCTGACACCGGCTGGCGCACCGCGCCGCGCCAGGCGCGCGTCGTTGCCGGGGGCATGAGGGTAGGCGGCGATCGATCTTGCCGCCGGGGTGAAGGGAGGGCGTTCATGGGCGACAGACCAGGGATGCGCCTTGGCATCCTGGCTGTGTTCCTGGGCGCGCTATTGGTCGCTGTGCTTGGTCGTTTGGTTGAACTTCAGCTTGTCCAGGGGGCCGACTTCGCCGGGGCGGCGGAGTCGAATCGCTTCCGCACCTTGATTGAACCGGCGCCGCGCGGGTTGATCCTGGACTCCAAGGGTCGACCACTAGTCGCCAACTCAGCCTCGGTGGCTGTCGTAGCTGATCGTTCCCAGCTGGCCGGGCAGGAGGACGGAGGCGCTGCGGTGATGGCCCGCTTGGCGAGTCTGCTGGGGCAGGACACTGGGGACCTGGAGACGCGGATGATTCCGTGCGGGACCGCTGGTGCCGCCAGTCCCCCTATGTGCTCGGCGGGTGGGCCGTCGGAACCCGTCGTTCTGGCAGCGGGCGTGGAGGCTGCGAAGGTGTTGCCGGTTGCCGAGCAGCCGGAACAGTACCCCGGCCTGCGCCTCGGCCCCATCGTGGACAGGAGCTACCCCCGCTCTGGCGTGAATGCCGCTCATGTCCTTGGCTACGTCGGCGCCGTCAGCGCTGAGGACCTGGCGGAGCAAGCGGAGTTGACCGCGCTGGACACCGTAGGCCGTTCCGGGTTGGAGAAGCAGTACGACCGTGACCTACGAGGCGAAGCGGGCGAGTCCCGTGTCGCGGTCGATGCCATGGGAAGGGCATTGGGGACCGAATACGTCCGCTACGCCAGGCCTGGGGCCAACCTCGTCACGTCCATCAACGCGGATCTTCAGCAGGTGGCTGAAGCTGGCCTGGCCCAGGCGGTCAGCGCCGCTCGATCCGCTGGCAACGACAACGCTTATGGTTCCGCTGTAGTCCTGGACGTGCGAACCGGCCGCGTGCTGGCTCTGGCATCGAATCCGGACTATGACCCGAGCCTGTGGGTCGGAGGCATCAGCGACAAGAACTACCAGTCCTTGAGCAAGAACGGCGCGCTGCTCGATCACTCGATCCAGACCACGGCGCCACCTGGGTCGGTATTCAAGCCGTTCACAGTTGTCGCGATGGATCGTCAGGGCTTCGATCTGAGTCGCTACTACGACTGCCCAGCTCAGTACCAAGCGGGGGACAGAACCTTCCGGAACTTCGAGAACGAGACGTTCGGGCGCGTCACCTTGGCCAGGGCGATCGAGGTTTCGTGCAACACGGTCTTCTATCGCGTTGGGGATCAGATCTGGCGCAAGACTGGGGGAGAGCGCGAAGGTCCGGGCGAGGTCGATCCGATCGCGGGCGCCGCGGTTGACGCTGGCCTGGACAGCAAGACCGGAATCGACTTGCCAGGCGAGGCCTTTGGGGTCGTTGCGAGCCCCGCGAGCAAATACGACCTGTGGGAGCAGCGCAAGAAGGCATGGTGCCAGGCGGCTCGGGACGGCTATCCGGTGCTTCGACGCAGGAACGCGCGGAAGGCTGACTACTTCACCAAGCTTGACCGGGAGAACTGCCGCACCGGGAACTTGTGGCGACAGGGGGACGCGATCAACGCCGCGATAGGCCAGGGCCTCACCACCGTCACTCCCATCCAGCTCGCCGTGGCATACGCTGCCCTGGCGAATGGAGGGGATGTCTGGCAGCCGACGATCGGCCGAGCGGTCGTAGAAGAGGGAGGCTCGGTCGTCAGGGAAGTCAATCCAGAGCGGGCCGACCGGATGAAGCTCTCGGCGAAAGTTCAGCGTTTGCTTGCCAGGGCGATGGCCGGGGCCGTCACGCGGGGGACCGGGCGACGGGCGTTCGCTGGGTTTCCGCTGGGGCGCCACCCGATCGCGGGCAAGACAGGAACCGCGCAGGTGGAGGGTCGGCAGTCGACCGCGTGGTTCGCGTCATTCGCTCCCGCCGACTCGCCGAGGTACGCGGTCGTGGTGACCGTGGGGGAGGGCGGTACGGGCGGCGAGGTCGCGGCTCCCGTGGCGGCGAGCATCTACTCGGCGCTGTTCGGAGTGGGTCGGCCATCTGTCTTCGGTCCGTCGGGTCCACCGGATTCGTTGCCCGGGGTCGTGGGTCGATGAGCCTTCGTACACGAGCGCCCGAGCGTGCCGTGACCGTGTCTGGCACAAGCGCGCGGATTCGGATGGCCGCGGTTCGGATGGACTGGCTGCTCATCGCGGCCGCTCTAGTGCTATCGGTTCTGGGCTGTGTCCTGGTTTGGTCGGCCACGCAATCAACCGACGGTGCCGGACCGGCCCGGCGGCAGGCACTGAGCCTCGTAATCGCTGTGTTCCTGGCGTTCGCCGTGACCCGCGTCGAGGCACGGGCTCTGCGGGGATACGCGATGCTCGGGTACGCGTGCTCACTGCTTCTGCTGTTGCTGCCGTTCACGCCGATGGGTATCTCGATCTCTGGGGCGAGGGCTTGGGTAGCCGTGCCCGGAGGTTTCACTCTGCAGCCCTCCGAGTTCGCCAAACTCGCCTTGATCCTCGCTTTGGCTTCGGTTCTGGTTGGTGACCGGCCGCGCCTGGTCCAGCCGGGCGTCCGAGAAGTGGCTGCGGCATTGGGGGTCGCAGGAGTGCCGGTCCTGATCGTGCTAGCACAGCGCGACACGGGCACGGCCTTGGTCATGGTTGGCATCACCGGGGCGATGCTGCTCGTCGCGGGTGTGCCGCGCGTGTGGCTGGCGGCGCTGGCGGGGACAGCCATCACGGTCGGCGTGCTCGCTTGGCGGTTGGGCGCACTCGCGGATTATCAGATAGCGAGATTCAGGTCCTTTCTGGATCCGGCGTCTGACGCGCTCGGATCTGGCCACAACACTTTGCAGGCGCGCACGGCGATCGGAGCTGGGGGCCTCTTCGGTAGCGGTCTGTTCTCTGGGCCGCAAACGCAGGGTGGGTTCGTGCCGGTGAACGACAGTGACTTCATCTTCACCGTCGCGGCTGAGGAGTTGGGATTTGTCGGCGCGCTGGCGCTCGTGGTCGCGCTGGCTGTGGTGTGTTGGCGGGGCCTGAGGACGGCGTCGGAGGCCTTGGACCTGTTCGGGCGGCTCGTGGCTGTGGGTTGCGTGGCGTGGTTCGCCTTCCAGGGGTTCGAGAACATCGGGATGAATCTTGGGCTGATGCCGGTGACGGGCGTGACCTTGCCGTTCGTCTCCTACGGTGGGTCTTCGCTGATCGCGACGTGGCTCGGGATCGGACTGCTGCAGTTGGTCAGGTTGGCGTCGGGTCGCAGTTCCTAGGGCACTACGCACAATCAGGGTTTCTCGCCACTTCGGCGCGCGACAAAGGCTGACATGGGGATACGGTGGGTTGAAGTGCGATCCCTGGGAGTGATCATGTTGAGATCGGCGTTTGTGACCAAGGCTGTGGTGCCGCTGAGTGCGACGGGGCTGTTGTTCGTGGGGATGGGGGTTCCCGCATCGGGGGCTGTTGACACGGAGTCGGACAGCCAGGCGTCGTCATACGCACCTTCGGTGAGAGCAGTCAAAGCCAAGGGCAAGGTGAAGAAGGCCAAGGGAATGACTCTGCTAACGATGAGTCGTGCGGGGTACGTCATGGCCCGGAAGATTCTGAAGAAGAAGGGGAACTTCTCACTGCGCGTCAGGGATGGCTCCAGCCTGCACTTGATCACGAGGGACGGCGTGTACGCCGGTCCGCTCGTGCTGGCGAAGAGCAAGAAGGGCAAGCGCGCTCACATCTACCTGAAGTCTGTCGGCAGTGGCGTCAACATCGGGAAGGTCAAGGTTCTAAACGGGTACGCGAAGGTCAAATCGAGCAAGAAGCTGAGGAAGAAGCTCGCGCGCAAGGCCAATTTCGCCGTAGGGGCGAGCGCACTCGCCAAGAAGGGACGGCCCAAGGGAGCTCGCCACCAGGGCGTTGTGAGCGTGAAGAAGAAGATGATGCTGCAGAAGTCCGCGGCGTCGAAGCGTGCGGCGGATCTGGACCGCGACGGGTATGTGAACGTGTTCGATCTGGACGCGAACGGCAACCGGGTGCTGAACAACGTGGATAAGACGAACCGCCACGGCAAGGTCAGGGTTCCCGCGACCCTGAAGTCCGCCGATGCCTTCACCACGCTTGCTGAGCCTCCGCCGCCAGGAGGCGGTGGCCTGATGCTGTTCAGCAACTACAAGGCGACGTCACCGAATCTGTCGGACGTGATCAACGCCAACCTGTTCGCCCCAGGCACCAGTGTCGCTGTGATCCTGACCGCGATCGATGCTTCGCTGGCCGCCAAGACAACGCTGGCAATTCAGTCGATCCCGGGAGGGGACTACGAGTGCACGATGCCCTACTGCCCGAAGGGGTCATGGAGCGCTCCCGCTGGCGGGACAGGGGACTTCCAGTGGAATATCGGGGCCGGTAGCGTGCCGGGAGGGATACCGGCGTACCCCGGTCTGAAGCACACTGAGATTGGCGGGGGCGACACGATCATCGCTGAGGACAACAACGGTACGAAGATTCCGGGAGTTCTCAACTTCGCGTTCGTGACAACGCCGGCATTGCAGAGCTACACGACGTACGACGCCGCTGGCACGGCGGTGGAAAGTGGCGTGATCGACTACGACGCTGGTGTCATCAAGGGCAGTACCGGCGATCCGATCCACGTTCCAGCCGGAGGTACGGTCAGACTGGTCTGGTACGTCCCGCAGAGGATGTCGATGTCAGGAGAATCGGGCTTCGGACCGAATGGCATCTTCGTCAACCAAGGCCTGCTGAACTACTACGCGGATCTGCCGAACAGGCCAGCCGGAGTCGCTGGATCAGCCAAAGGAGGCAACTGCCAGAGCTTCAAGGACATGTCTAGCGGAGCTGCTCTCCCCGGCGAATTCGTGACCGACGGCACCGGCGACACCGCCGGGACAGGACGCGTCTTCGCCTGGCGGATGAGCATCGACGATTGTGTGGACGACATGTGGACCGGCCAAGGCGCAGCTTGGACCACGGCGGACTTTGACATCAAGGCGCAGAGCCCGAACGGCGGCGACAACGGCGCCCAGAAGCTGTTCTTCGCCCGTTCGTAGTCGCCGGGACGCGACCTGACGAATCGGTCGATGAGCGCGCGCGACGTACCCTGAGGTACTCGGACCGGGGCGACGCGGAGGCTCAGTTTGGTTGATTCGGTGTTTGGCGCCCTCGAGCCCCTGCTCGGGCGCGTGGCCAAGCCGGTGCAGTATGTCGGCGGCGAGGTCAACTCGGTCCGCAAGGACTGGGATGCCGCGGATGTGCGATGGGCTCTGCTCTACCTGGACGTGTACGAGGTCGGAGCCCCGAATCAGGGGATTCAGATCCTGTATGAGGTCCTGAACAACCTGGATCGCGTACTGGCTGAGCGCGCTTACGCCGTGTGGCCCGACCTGGAAGACGCTATGCGCGAGGCGGGGGTGCCGGCGTTCACTGTTGACTGTCACCGCCCCCTGGCAGCGTTCGATGTTCTTGGCGTGAGTCTGGCGACCGAACTGGGCCACACGAACCTGCTCAGCGTGCTTGATCTTGCGGGCATCGCGCTGCACGCAGCGGACAGGAAGCCTAGCGACCCTCTGGTCATAGCTGGCGGACACTCCGCGTTCAACCCCGAGCCGCTCGCCGACTTCCTTGACGGCGTGATTCTGGGCGACGGGGAGGAGACCGTGGCCGCCGTTACTGGCGTCATCCGGGACTGGAAGCTCGGCGGTGAACGCGGCGGCCGCGATGGACTACTGGCCAGACTGGCCGCCACGGGCGGAGTCTATGTCCCCGCCTTCTATGACGTCGACTATCTCCAGGACGGGCCGATCGCGTCCATCAAACCGAACCGCGCCGGTGTTCCCTGGCGAGTTTCGAAGCACACCTTGATGGATCTGGATCATTGGCCGTATCCTCGGGCTCCCGTGGTGCCTGTCGCGGAAACAGTCCACGAGCGGATGAGCGTGGAGATATTCCGAGGCTGCACGCGTGGTTGCCGATTCTGCCAGGCGGGCATGATCACCCGGCCGGTTCGAGAGCGATCCGGCGCGGCGCTGGCGCGGATGGTCGCCTGCGGACTGGCGAGTACCGGGTACGACGAGGTGGGGCTGCTCAGCCTGTCTTCCGCTGACCATTCCGAGATCGGATCCCTGGCGAAAGTCCTGGCGGATACTTACGCCAGCTCGCGGGTGGCCCTGAGCCTGCCAAGCACGCGTGTGGATGTGTTCAACATCGAGCTGGCAGGGGAACTATCGCGCAACGGTCGGCGGTCCGGGCTCACATTCGCGCCTGAGGGGGGCAGCGAACGCCTGAGACGCGTGATCAACAAGAACGTGACAGAGGCGGACCTGATGGCAACCGTGACGGCGGCCTACGCCAGCGGCTGGAGGCATGTGAAGTTGTACTTCATGTGCGGTCTGCCCACCGAAACCGACGACGACGTGCGTCAAATCGCACGCCTGGCCACGGAGGTGATTCGCGCTGGCCGACAGGCCACGGGACGCTCAGATGTCAGATGCACCCTTTCCGTCGGCGGCTTCGTACCCAAACCGCACACTCCGTTCCAGTGGGCTGCCCAGCTCGATTACGAGGAGACCGACAGGCGCCTGGCCATGATCAGGGACCAGATCCGCGGGCAACGAGAGTTCGCCCGGGCGATAAAGGTCAAGTACCACGACGGCAGGCCGGGGGTAGTGGAAGGCTTGCTGGCCCGGGGTGACCGCAGGGTAGGGGCCGTCATCGAGGAAGTCTGGCGGCGGGGAGGCCGGTTTGACGCGTGGAGTGAGTACTTCTCGTTCGACCGCTGGATGAAGGCCGCCGAGGACGTCTGGCGAGGCACGCCGGTGTCGCTTGGCTGGTACACAACGCGCGAGCGCGAGCACGACGAAATCCTGCCGTGGGCTCATCTGGATGCCGGTCTAGACACCGAGTGGCTCTGGCAGGAGTGGACTGACGCCCTGGCGGACGACGAACTGGGGGATTGTCGCTGGGCGCCCTGCTCGATCTGCGGGGTATGCGACCAGCTCGGAACGGATACTCAACTCGCATCGCCGGGCGCCGCTCACCGGGCGGAACTGTCGCGGAGAGCGCGCCAATGAGGAAGCCTCCGCATGAGGCACAGCCTGTGGCACAGCGCCTGTGGTTGCGGTACCGAAAGACCGATCGTATGCGTTTCGCCAGTCACCGCGACTTCCAACGCAGCCTGGAACGAGCGGTTCGACGGGCCGGACTCCCGGTTGCCTCAAGTGGCGGATTCAGCCCTCATCCGCGGATCTCCTATACCAATGCCGCACCAACTGGAGTGGCAAGCGAGGCAGAGTACCTGGAGTTGGGGCTGGCGACGTGCGTGGACCTGGGCGAGGTCAAGGACGACCTGAACAACGCCTTGCCGTGCGGGTTCGGAATCGTGACCGTGGCTCCCAAGGCTGCGGGCAGGCTGACGGACTTGCTCGAAGCGAGTCAGTGGAGGCTTGAGTTCCCAGGAGTGGCCGGACCTGATATGGCGGCGGCATGCGACCGGCTACATGGCCTGGCGCCGGTGACAGTGACGCGGGTCAGTCACAAGGGACGCCGCGACTTGATCGTCACTGATGCGCTCGTGTCGACTGGCGTGACCGGCGAATTCTCAGACTCTGGGGGCGAGTGTGCGATACTGCACATGGTCGTGCGGAACGTCACACCGTCTGTTCGACCAAGCGAAGTCCTGACAGCTCTCACCGAGCAGGCGGAACTTGTAGCGAAGCAGCCGGTGCTTGTGACTCGGTTGGCGCAAGGTCCGATGGACGAGTTGGGCATGATCGGTGACCCTCTCGCCGTTGATCTATAGGACATCGCGA
This sequence comes from Candidatus Nanopelagicales bacterium, assembly GCA_030700225.1. Lineage (NCBI taxonomy): Bacteria > Bacillati > Actinomycetota > Actinomycetes > Candidatus Nanopelagicales > Candidatus Nanopelagicales bacterium. Next base: position 88,708 of record JAUYJT010000027.1, read on the forward strand.
GTGTGCCGACATGGCACGCGACACATGACCGAAGACTTGCGGCTCGCAGGACGAGTCGGACGACCAAGGTCCTCCAGCGGTGGAGACATCCGGGGGCCGTGAAGGGATCGAGCGCATGCTCGACGAAGAAAGCAAGCCGAAAGCGGCTCCCGAAGAAAACTCCCGAGCCTCGGCGGTCGCGTTGCCTTTCGGCTCGCAGTCGGCCGAGTCCAAGTCGGCACGTAGCGAGAAGCGGCCAGAGACCGGAAGGCCAGCAGCTCCACTCGCTGGACCAGCTGGTATTCCTCTGTTCCAGCCTCCGCCGGAGCCGCCCGCGCGTAGTTCGCGGCCAGATGAGACCAGGGAGACGTCACAGGGAGGCGACTCAACCACACCCCCGCCTAGCCGCAACCGAAACCGTCAAACCCGTGGGCAGCAGTCCGCGGGCCAGACCGGATCAGACAGCGGGGGTTCGGGTTCGGCGGTCGGCCGCAAGCCCTCCGGCGCCGGGAAGCCTTCCGACGCGGGCCAGACCGAAGATGCCGACAAGTCCGGCGAGGGCCAGGAGCCCGAATCCGAACAGGACACCGGTGGAAACGCTGCCCGGCGCAGGCGCCGCCGCAGGCGCCCAGCTGGCGGCAACGGCGAAGCCACGGGAAGCACTGGGGCCAGTGAGAAGAAGGAACCGAGCTCAGGCGATGAGGTGGCCAGTTTCAAGGGCTCAACGAGGCTGGAGGCGAAGAAGCAGCGCAGGCGCGAGGGCCGCGAGTCAGGACGGCGCCGCGCGCCAGTGCTGACTGAGGCCGAGTTCCTGGCACGCCGGGAGTCGGTGCGTCGGGGCATGATCGTGCGCCAGAGGGGGCGCGTAACCCAGATCGCGGTGCTGGAGGACGGCATCATGGTTGAGCACTATGTCAACCGTGCCACAGTCACTTCCATGGTCGGAAACGTCTACCTCGGCAAGGTCCAGAACGTGCTGCCCTCCATGGAGGCCGCGTTCGTCGATATCGGCCGAGGCCGCAACGCTGTGCTGTACGCGGGCGAGGTGAACTGGGACGCCGCGGGTCTTGAGGGGCAGGCCAAACGCATAGAGCAGGCACTGTCGTCCGGAGACAACGTACTGGTCCAGGTGACGAAGGACCCGGTGGGCCACAAGGGGGCCAGGCTGACCAGCCAGGTCTCGTTGCCCGGCAGGTTCCTGGTTCTGGTCCCGGACGGGTCAATGACTGGGATCAGCCGCAAGCTCCCCGATCAGGAGAGGGCGCGGCTGAGGTCGATCCTGAAGACGATCGTGCCCGAAGGCGCTGGTGTCATCGTCAGGACCGCGGCCGAAGGCGTGAGCGAGGAGGACCTGTCCCGCGACATCAGCCAACTTTCGGCCGCGTGGGATCGGGTTCGTGAGCAGGCTGAGACCGCTGTCGCACCCGCGGTTCTGCACAGCGAGCCGGACTTGGCTTTGCGTGTCGTCCGGGACATCTTCAACTCTGACTTCGAGTCGCTGGTCGTCTCTGGCGACGAAGTGTGGCGCACTTTGCACGACTACGTGTCCGCGAACGCCCCAGGTCTGCTGGATCGGGTCAGCAAGTGGACCGAAGAAGCTGACGTGTTCAAGGCGAATCGCGTTGATGAACAGCTGTCCAAGGCGCTCGACCGCAAGGTATGGCTCCCGTCGGGAGGATCGCTCGTCATCGATAAGACCGAGGCGATGACCGTCGTGGATGTGAACACAGGCAGGTTCACCGGCCAAGGCGGCAACCTTGAGGAGACCGTTACAAAGAACAACCTGGAGGCGGCCGAAGAAATCGTTCGGCAGATCCGGTTACGGGACATCGGCGGCATCATCGTCATCGACTTCATCGACATGGTCCTGGAGAGCAACCGGAACCTCGTGCTTCGCCGAATGGTCGAGTGTCTCGGGCGCGACAGGACGAAGCACCAGGTGGCGGAAGTGACTTCCCTGGGACTGATACAGATGACCCGGAAGAGGATCGGCCAGGGGCTCCTTGAGACGTTCAGCGAGCCGTGCGAGGTCTGCGACGGCCGCGGCGTCAAGGTGCACTCCGAGCCGGTTGAACAGCGCAACCGGACCGGCCGCGGCCGGTCAGTACGACCGCAGGGCGCCCATGACCCGACCGAGTCGGTAAGGCGCGATGCGGAATCCGCGGTAACCGAGACCGACAAGGCCAGCGACTCGGTCGCGTCGGCTCAGGCGGCGCAGCCGGCCGCTTCTGAGGCGAAACAGTCCGCGGACGCGGAGGCGGTTTGACCGGTCGCGCGCTGACTCCGTACCCTAGATCCCGGCTGGGCGGGCGCGGAAGCAGCACGCTGTGAGCCAAGTGATTATCTAGGGAGCGGGCACATGTATGCCATCGTGCGTGCCGGAGGGCACCAGGAGAGAGTGGCAGTCGGAGATGTCATCGACATCAATAGGTCGGATGACACTCCCGGCGCCGTAGTGGACTTGGCTGCCCTACTGATCGTCGACGGCTCCACCGTCACCAGCGACGCGGATGCTTTGGCGAAGGCAACCGTGAAGGCTGAGGTTGTCGAGCACTTCCGTGGGCCGAAGATCAAGATCGTTCGCTTCAAGAACAAGATCGGGTATCGCCGTCGGCAGGGCCACCGCCAGGACCAAACCAGGCTTCGCGTGACCCGCATCGAAAGTGGGATCTGAGCAATGGCACACAAGAAGGGCGCGGCTTCCTCCAGGAACGGACGTGACAGCAACGCGCAGCGGCTCGGGGTGAAGCGCTTCGGCGGGCAGGCTGTGTCCGCTGGCGAGATCATCGTGCGCCAGCGCGGAACGCACTTCCATCCGGGTACCAACGTGGGCCGGGGAGGCGACGACACACTGTTCGCTCTGGTCGGCGGCACGGTTGACTTCGGAACTGCCCGTGGCCGCCGTGTCGTGAACATCATCGCTTCCTAGTGCCCGGGCGTTTGCCTTGAGACAGTGAGATTCCTGGGATGAATTCATTCTTCGTCGACCGGGTCATCGTCCACGCGACCGCGGGAGACGGGGGTGATGGCTGCTCGGCAGTCCGCCGGGAGAAGTTCAAGCCCCTGGGTGGGCCGTCTGGCGGCAACGGCGGGTCCGGAGGGTCGGTTGTGCTGGAAGTGGACTCCGGGGTTACTACCTTGCTGGGGGTGCATCGGCGGCCTCACCTGCGCGCGAGCAACGGTTCGGCTGGCCGAGGCGGAAACCAGACCGGCTCCGACGGTGACGATTTCGTGGTCCGAGTGCCCCGAGGGACTGTGGCTAGCACGCTCTCGGGAGGTCGGATCGCTGACCTGATGGGTCCTGGAGACACGTTCATTCTGGCGCGGGGTGGTCGGGGAGGACTTGGCAACGCCGCGCTCGCCTCTCCCAACCGGCGCGCGCCGGGCTTCGCCTTGCTGGGGGAGCCGGGAGCGAAACTCGATGCGGTCCTGGAGCTGAAGTCGATCGCGGATGCTGGGCTCGTTGGGTTCCCGAGTGCCGGGAAGTCGAGCTTGATCGCGGCGATGTCGGCTGCGAGGCCAGAGATCGCCGACTACCCGTTCACGACCTTGCGGCCTCACCTGGGCGTGGTCGCCGCCGGGGATGGATCGTTCACGATCGCGGACGTTCCCGGGTTGATTCCCGGCGCGAGCCAGGGCAAGGGGCTCGGTTTGGAGTTTCTGCGGCACGTCGAGCGCTGCGGGGTCATAGTTCATGTCGTGGACTGCGCGACTTTGGAGCAGGGGCGCGACCCCGTCTCAGATCTTGACGTGATCGAAGCCGAACTCGCCGTTTATGGAGGGTTCGACGACAGGCCGCGAATCGTGGCACTGAACAAGGTCGACGTGCCTGACGGCAGAGAGTTGGCCGAGATGGTCCGCCCCCAAGTCCAGGCTCGGGGATTGCCGGTGGTCTTGGTGAGCGCGGCCACACACGAGGGACTTAGGGACCTGGGTTTCGCGATCGCTGGAATTCTGTCAGATCAGCGGCGCGATGAGCCCGTTGAGGCGAGGCGAATCGTCATCAAGCCGCGCAGCGTCGATTCAGCGGATTTCGCTGTGGTGCGCGACGGCGAGCTGTTCAAGGTCAGTGGTGAGAGGCCGGAGCGTTGGGTACGCCAGACCGATTTCGGTAATGACGAGGCTGTCGGCTACCTGGCCGATCGGCTCGCTCGGCTTGGTGTGGAGGACGAACTTGTCCGATTGGGCGCCACGCCTGGATGCACCGTCGTGATCGGAGGAGACGACGGCGTTGTCTTCGATTGGGAACCCGCGATCCGCGCCGGGGATGGCCGAGCCGAGGGACCTCGCGGTACAGACACACGGTTGGACGGCCGATGAGCGGGCGCACGGTATTCGGGTCGGTCCGCAGGGTCGTGGTCAAGATCGGATCGTCGTCGCTTGCCATGCCCGGAGACGGGCTGAGCTCTGAGCGCGTCAAGGGGATCGCTGATGTGGTCGCCGACGCCACGCTGGCGGGGCGGCAAGTCGTCCTGGTGACAAGCGGCGCGATCGCGGCGGCCCTGGCGCCTCTTGGTCTGAGACGCCCACCTCGGGACCTGGCGACGCAGCAGGCCGCGGCCAGCGTTGGCCAAACCGCGTTGATGGCGGTGTACGCGGCATCGTTCTCTCAGCGTGGGCTCATCGTCGGACAAGTCCTGATGACGTCCGAAGATGTCGTTCGCCGCGCCCACTACCGGAATGCCCAAAGGACGCTGTACCGGCTCATGGAGCTGGGCGTGGTGCCTGTCGTCAACGAGAACGACACGGTCGCTACCGACGAAATCCGGTTCGGCGACAATGACCGCCTGGCGGCGCTGGTCGCGCATCTAGTACACGCCGACGCCATGATCCTGCTCAGCGATGTTGACGGCCTGTACGACGGGCCACCTCATCGTGAAGGCAGTCGGCTCGTCAGGTCTGTGCGCACCGCCGATGATCTGAACGGGATCGAGTTCGGCAAGCCGGGTCAGTCAGGCATCGGGTCAGGCGGGATGCGCACGAAGGTTGAGGCCGCGCGCATCGCCACCGGCGCGGGTATCCCGGTGCTAGTGGCTTCGGCTGATGATGCCGCCGCGGCCCTTGCCGGGAGTGGAGTAGGCACGTACTTCCACGTAACGGGCCGCCGAGTGCCAACTCGCCTGCTGTGGCTGGCGCACGCCGCGACGGCTGTGGGGGCCCTCCATCTGGACAGTGGGGCCGTCTCGGCGGTAGTGCAACGACGGAAGTCGCTGCTGCCGGCTGGGATCATGCGAGTCGATGGCAGATTCACCGCGGGAGATCCGGTGGACATCTTGGACGAAAACGGGGGCATTGTGGCCCGGGGACTGGTGAACTTTGACTCGGCGGAACTACCACGGCTGCTGGGCCGGTCCACGAAGGATCTGGCGCGGGAGTTCGGGTCCTCATACGAGCGTGAGATCGTGCACCGCGACTCGCTGGTTGTCCTGCCGAGGGCTTGACGGGCCTGGCGAGCCGCGAAGGAGGCGCATCCGTGTCTGACGCAGACGGGAGCGTTCGGGTGCCTGGCGTGCTGTGGCATGTCACTGTGACTCTGCACGGCAACCCGAGCCCGGTGCGCCAGCTTCAGGACTCGCTGACCGAGCTGGCGTTCCTCCACCCCTTTGACATGGCCGTGCGGTTCGCCGGCGACACAGCGGAGTTGAGGTACTGGGACGAGGGCCAGGACTGCCGCGGCGTAGTCGAGAGGGCGCTGGCCTTGTGGGACGAGCACAGGGCAGACCTTGGCTTGCCGGCGTGGCCTGTCGTGGGGGTGGAGGTTCTTGACCGCTTCACGTTCCGGCGCAGATGGACCGTCGATAACCCGCTGGCCCACTTGCTCGCTCCCGGCGTGCTGCCTTTCCCGCGGGGCTGATTGCCCGGCTGATGCAAATCCTCTGGTGATCAAGCTCGTCAGCGATCTTCCCTTCCTGAGTGGTCATCGACCGCCATGATCAACATATGCGGCCCTTCGGATTTGGGTGGGGGCGCGGCCTCGGGCCCCCACCCCGGCTACTCCCGTAGTGGCGCTACTCCAGTAGTAGCGGCGGGGGCTTGTCGGTGATGGTGATGCCCGCTGGGGTGCGCCATGTCCAGCCGGCCGCTGCCTCGTTGCCGTCTTGCCCGGTCTTGGGGTCTGGGCCAGGGTCGGGGTCCAGGCCCAGGTCGAGGTCCCAGCCGTGGTGCGTCTTGATGTTGTGATGCCTCCGACACAACGGCCCAAGGTTCTCCGCTGTGGTAGCCCCCTTGGGCCACGCTACGGCGTGATCAAGATCGCAAGCCTGGGACTGGCGGCGACACCCAGGATGGCGGCAATACGGTTCACGGGCCCGAACCAACCGAGCCAACGCCGCACCCGGGGTGTACGTTCGAGAACCAGTCGCCGTCTCCGTCGACGACGCCGCATCAGTGATCCAGGCCCTCCACGTACCATCAGCGGCCAGCTCACGAGCCACGGTGGCCGGGACCGGACCCAAACCAGTCACATCACCTTGGTCCTCGGCTAGTCCCAGTAGCGTGTCCAAACCAACGACCACGTTCACCTCAACGCCGGCAGCGGCGGAACCAGCGGCGGAGCCCGTGGGGTTGTTCAGGATTAGGTCGGTGAGGGTGTCGGCGCGGATCTGGTCGATGTGACGCCCGGTGCCGTCACTGGACATGCCTTTGGCGATCGCGGTCAGGCGCCGCCAGATCCTTCCGCCTTCCTCCTGGGGTAGTAGGGCGAGTAGTTCACACATGCCGTCTTGTTCGTCGCGTAACTCCACGCGGCGGTCCTGGCGTGCCCTCAAGCGGGCCTCCTCCAGCAGAGGCGGCGCGAGATTGTGTTTGATCCCCTTGGCGGTGCGGCGCACCTCCGCACAGGTCCACACCCGGGAACCAGCCAGCCACCGCTTCTGGACCCGCCCAGCAACAGCGGCGGTCACCTCCAAGGCGGCCTGTGTGTCCAGGTTCGCCACATCGGCCAGAAGTAGCCGCGCCGACAATCCCGGTAACTGGCCCCGCGACACCAAACCAAGCAAATCGGGATGAGCGGTCAACTCCCGCGCCGCGTGGATACGATTCGCCGCGCTACCAGGGGACAAATGCAACGCCGCGGCGATCTCTTCACGAGCCGGATCAGTGATCCCAGGCGAGGCACCCACAGGCGGCACGATGACTGGTTCGGGTCCCGCCGCGGTCACGAGGCCATGGGCTTGTTGGGCTGACACCCACGAAGCCACAGCTTCCCAAGCGGCCAACAGCACAACCTGGCACGCGCACGGTGAACCGGGAAGCCCAAGAGGTGGATCCCCGGGCATTTGTTCACCGCTGTGATCCGCCGGGCACGGCCCCCACCCAAGAGCGGTCAACGCCTCCACCAGGCCCGGACCCGCTGGCAAGGTCAACAAATCGAGAACCCCGGGACGGATCGGCGCCTCATACCAGCCCGCGTCCACCCAACCCGGTCGGTTCCCCAGCCACCACGAGCGCAGATCCCGCGCCGTAGCCACCTCCGCCAGGCTCGACGCGTCGGCCACAGGCGCGGCGAAAACCCTCGACCCGGCTGCCGGGTCAAGAGGCGA
>JAUYJT010000028.1 GCA_030700225.1 Candidatus Nanopelagicales bacterium
TGCCTGCACAGCGAGCCCGGAGGACCTACCTCCATCACCAACACAGCACGGTCCACAATCACGACCTCCTACATCGCAACCACTCGCCTTTCAGGACACACTCCTCTGATGATCATGGAGGTCGACGATCACCCAGGAAGGAATGATCGCTGACGAGCTTGATCATCAGAGGATTCGCATCATCTGGGCCTCCGTAGAGACGAATGCGCCGGTGGATTCGAGTCAATCCTGGGGCGTTGACCCGGACTCCCTCCATCGTTGTAACAAGTCCGCCGCTTCCTCGAGCCTGTCATGATCACAGCCGTCCAGCCATTTGACGCGCGTGTCGGCCCGGAACGTACGGTCCTGCCGACGAGCCAGGCGCTTCGTCGCTCTGACCGTTTCAGCTTGAGCCTCGGCCTGGGTCATCTCCCCTTCGATGAACCCGATGGCCTGTGAGTACCCGACTGCCTTGCATGCTGTGGGCCCGGACAGCAAACCCGCCGATATCAGCCGACGTGTTTCCTCGATCAGCCCCGACTCCCACATGCGGGCAACACGCTGCGCGATCAGGTCATCGAGCTCGGGTCTGGGTCGAGTTACCCCGAGCCACAGCGTGGGATGCCAGCTATGAGGCTCGGGCAGCACAGCCCGGTACCTGCCGGTCAGTGAAATCACTTCCAGGGCTCTGACGATTCGCCGGCCGTTTCCCGGCAGGATCCCGGACGCGGCGGCTGGGTCCAACTCAGCCAAGCGCGCATGCAACGTTTCGGGGCCAACGGCCGCTAACTCCGCGACAAGCTCAGCCCTGATCCCAGCGTCGCGCGGCGGGATCTCCAGCACGTCGCACACTGCGCGCACGTACAGCCAAGACCCACCCACGACCAGCGGAATCCGACCCCTGTCCCAGACTTCCACGACGATCGCGCGAGCGAGGTCACGGTACTCCTTGACGGACGCTGGCTCGGCTACGTCCCAAATGTCGAGGCAGTGGTGTGGCACTGCCGCACGCTCAGCCGCACTCGCCTTGGCGGTCCCTATGTCCATGCCTCGGTACAGCTGCATCGCATCCGCGTTGACGATCTCGCCGCCAATCCGGAGGGCCAGTCGCGTAGCCAGTGCGGACTTGCCCGCCGCCGTTGGACCGACGATCGCCACGACCGCTGCTGCGTTCAGGGGCGAGTCGGGCATACCAATCATGATTCCGTATGCTTCACACCACTAACCCAATGGGAGGAGACGCAGTGAGCGACGCGTTGGACAGTCTCAAGGACAAAGCCAGTGACGTTCTGGGCAAAGCCGCCGCCGGAGCAGGCGAAGTTCAAGAACAGGTCAGCGGTGCCGTTCAGCAGGTCACGGGGAAAGTCAGCGAGCTGGCCGAACAGCACGGAGACAAGGTCACCGGAGCTGTCGGACTCGCCAAGGGCATCATCGACGAAAAGACAGGCGGGAAGCTGACGCCAGTGACCGACAAGGTCGAGGACGTCACCAACAGGATCGCCCAAGCTCTAGGTGCGAGCGGGGATCAAGAGACATCCTGAGCGCCTGAGCTCATCGCACAGTTGGCATCCCAATCTCCGTCACCGAAGATGGGTCGCCGCAGACAGTCGTCTGAGGGAAAGGATCCGTCACCGCCACGTCTTTGTCCGCGACCAAGTAGTGAGGGGAGGTCGCAGTGACAGTCGCGATCGCCACATCCCCGGGCGCCAACGTCACCCCCTCCGGCCTTGCCGCGTGTACGAGCCGGTTGTCCCGAGCTCGCCCGCTGACTCTGCTCGTGGAACCGTCCTTGCGCCCGGATGAGTCGGAGATCATTACCTCCACCGTGCGCCCGGTGAACCTGGCGTTCTCTTCCATCGCGATTCCCGCGACCAGTCGCTCCAAGCGGTGATAGCGACTCGACACGACATCGGCAGGCACTTGATCCTCGTATTCGGCAGCTGGCGTGCCGGGCCTGGGCGAGTACTTGAACGTGAACGCCCCGGCGAACCGCGACTGTTCGACAACCGCCATCGTCTGGTCGAAATCGTCGTCTGTTTCGCCCGGAAACCCAACGATGATGTCCGTGGTGAACGCCGCGTCCGGGATGCTGGCGCGAACGTCCGCGATAGTCCGCAAGAACTTGTCAGCCCTGTACGAGCGGCGCATCCGTCGCAGCACGTCATCCGAGCCGCTTTGCAGTGGAATGTGCAGATGCGGCATGACGGTCGGTGTTTCCGCCATCGCGGCGATCACGTCAGCGGTGAAGTCCCTCGGGTGCGGGCTCGTGAAGCGCACGCGGCGAATGCCAGGAACAGCCCCGACTGTGCGCAGTAGCTCCGCGAAGGCTCCGCGCTGACCGAACTGGACACCGTAGGCGTTCACGTTCTGCCCCAGCAGGGATATCTCCCGCGCTCCCGATTCCGCCAGGGCGCGCACCTCCGCCACGATCTGCTCCTGCCGACGATCCCGCTGGCGGCCTCGCAGCTTCGGCACGATGCAGTAGGTGCAGGTGTTGTTGCAGCCCACGCTGATCGACACCCACGCTGAATGCGCCGATGCCCGCCTAGCTGGAAGGTCTGACGGGAAGGCCCGCAGCGACTCGATGATTTCGATCTGAGCTTCGCCGGAACCGCTGGCGCGTTCAAGCAGTACGGGCAGCGCGTCCACGTTGTGCGTGCCGATCACGACGTCGACACACGAGGCTCTTTCGAGGATGCGCTCCCGGTCTTTCTGAGCCAGACAACCCGCCACGGCCACGAGAAGGTTGGGGTTCTCCCTCTTGCGCGCCGCCAGTATGCCCAGGTTCCCGTAGAGGCGGTTATCGGCATTCTCGCGGACCGCGCAGGTGTTGATCACGATGACGTCCGCTTGGTCTCCGGGCGATGCCTGCCGGAATCCGGCGGTGTGAAGGACTCCCGCGATCCGCTCAGAGTCGTGCGCGTTCATCTGGCATCCGATCGTGCGCACTTCGAACGTGCGCGCCCGCGATGCCGTCGGTGCCGGCTTCACTCGATGAGGATGTACTCGGGCTGCGGCCGAAGCTTCAGAACCTGCTTGGGCGTCATAAGGACACCGCCCGTCGCGACATCCTCCTCGTAGAACAGCTTGAAGCCCGCGTGAATGTACTTGGGCTGATTCTTGGTCAGCACGTTCCATGTGTAGGTCTTCGCGCTCGGACTACCTATTCCATCAACCGATCGGATAATCACGACGCCTTCGTGTGGCTTCAGCGCCTTCGGCTTGGCGACCACGTACGGCGCCACCTGGTGGAAGACCATTACCTTCTCCGGCAGGTCGTACTGAGCCACTATCTCGGATAGGTACTCGGCCACCTCGTTGAGTTCCTTGCCTGACGAGTTGCCGTAGCCATCACGGATCGGCACCTCGTCCGGATCCATAGCCCATTCGGGGTCAAGCGCGACGCCGACGTCCGGCTCCTTCAGGAATTTCTCATAATGCTTGAGCTCGGGCAGGAAGTCCGACCGACCGGGCTGAATGTCCAGCAGCAGAAGGGCCTTGTCGCGACGCGCGGCGTTCAGGTACCTGCGCACGAGCTTGTCGCTCTGCCGGACTCGGTACATGCCGTCCGTGCCTGGCGACCCCATGACGAGCACGGTGATCAACTCGTACACCGGCAGCACCTTGCGGCCTCCCGCGTAGCGGGCTCCGACGCGCTCGATCTGAGCACCCACCGCGTCCAAGTCACCGTATAGCCTCCCTAGAGCCGGAGCCCCTTCCAGTCCGGAGTAGCCGAAGAGTCGGTATTCGGGGAAGATCTCGCGGCCACCTCGCGGCAGCTCGGGCGGCGGGGCGGATGGGCTGGGCGCCGGGTCGTCTCCGGTCCCGTCCCCCGGCTGGTTAGACCCGGTCTGGAAGAGGGAGCATCCTGAAAGAACCAATGAGACCGCCAGAAGCGGGAGACCCACCGCGAGACCCTTGCGCTTCACCGCAACCCGCTTTCGTAGTGAAGCCCAAGGATAGGCCACGCCATCTGGACCATTGCCGGTCAGCTCATGGCGAGGACCTCCGCTGATTGTTCCGCGATGGCGTGCTCCTCGTCAGTCGGCACCACTAGCGCCCGGACCGGGGCTCGCTTCGCGCTGATGTCGCGGATCCCGGAGCCACCCTCGTTGGCCACCGGATCCAGTTCAATCCCCTGGGACTTGAGTCCAGCGCACACGGTCGCCCTGATCCAGGGGTCGTGTTCTCCAATGCCAGCGGTGAAGACGATCGCGTCAACGCCACCCAGCGTGAAAACGTAGGCGCCCAGGTACTTGCGGATCCGGTGAGCGGAGACGCGCCTAGCGAGATCGGCATCCTTGTCGCCGGATTCCGCTCGCCGGTGCACTTCGCGCATGTCGTTGACTCCGCACAATCCCAGCAGCCCCGACTTGTGATTCAGCATCGAGTCGATGTCGTCCGCAGACCAGCATTCGCGCCCCAGGATGACTGGAATCGACGGATCGATATCACCACTGCGGGTGCCCATGACCAGGCCCTCCAGAGGCGTGACGCCCATCGACGTTTCAACGCTGCGGCCACCAGCAACGGCGCAAGCACTCGCCCCGTTGCCCAGATGCATCGTCACGGCGCGCATCCGGTCGAGCGGAATCTGGAGGAACTCCGCCGCGCGTTGGCTGACGTACTGGTGGGAAGTGCCGTGGAATCCGTAGCGATGGAGGCGGTGCTTACCAGCGACTTCGCGGTCGATCGCGTAGGTTCGCGCGTCGGCGGGAATCGTCGTGTGGAAGGCCGTGTCGAAGACAGCGACCTGCGGCACGCCTGGAAACGTCCGCATCGCCGCACCGATCCCACTCAGGCCAGCCGGGTTATGAAGCGGCGCCAAGGGGACGCAGTCCTGGATCGCGGCGATGACGTCGCGATCGATGAGGGTCGGGCGCGTGAACGAATCGCCGCCATGAACAACCCGATGGCCGACAACGCCTGGGTGGTGAACTCCAACCACGTCCAACCGGCGCCGGACCTCAGCGAACGCCGCATCGTGATCCGGAACCGGCGTCTGCGTCTGCTCCCCGGCGGCACCGCAGGCGGGCTCATGCGAGATCGTTGACGTCGCCTCACCTATTCGCTCGACTATGCCGGCCACCATTCTGGCCCCGCTACCGGAATCGACCACCGCGTACTTCAGCGATGACGAGCCGGCGTTGATCACCAGCACCTGAGTCACGACGACCTCTGTTGGATCTGTTGGGCTTGCAGCGCGGTGATGATCACAGTGTTGACGATGTCCTCGACCGTTGCGCCGCGGCTTAGGTCGTTGACGGGTAGCCGGAGCCCCTGCAGGATCGGGCCCATCGCCTGAGCCCCCGAGGATCGTTGAACAGCCTTGTAGGTGTTGTTGCCTGTGTTGAGATCGGGGAATACCAGCACGGTCGCATGTCCGGCCACAGCCGATCCAGGCAACTTAGCGGCGGCGACTCCAGGATCAACGGCGGCGTCGTACTGGATCGGACCCTCTACGGGCAGGTCCGGTTCCAGCTCCCTGACTATGGCGGTCGCGGCCGCGACCTTCTGCACGTCTTCACCACTTCCGGACGACCCTGTGGAGTACGACAACATCGCCACGTATGGGTCGATCCCGAACGCCCGCGCGGTCCTGGCCGATGAAAGCGCGATGTCAGCGAGCTGCCGCTCATCCGGATCGGGAATCACGGCGCAGTCCCCATAAACAAGAACCCGGTCCGACATCGCCATCAGGAACACGCTGGAGACGACCGAAGTTCCGGGTGCGGTTCTGATGATCTGAAGGGCTGGCCTGACGGTGTCAGCCGTGGTGTGCGTGGCTCCGCTGACCATGCCATCGGCCAACCCGGCGTTCACCATCATCGTGCCGAACCACGTGGGATCCCCAGACAGGTCATGGGCGCTTTCCTCGGTCATCCCCTTGGCCTTGCGCTTCCGCAGAATCTCCGCAGCGAACCCGTCGCGCAGTTCGCTGGTCCATGGGTTGATCACCGCGGCGCTCGACAGGTCCAAGCCCGCTCGCACACACTTGTCAGCGATACCGTCGGGGTCCCCCAGTACAGTCACGTCAACAGCGTCCATGCGCAGCAGCCTGTCGGCAGCCGCGAGAACACGCGGGTCCGATCCCTCAGGCAGGACGATTCTTCGCTTGTCGGCGCGAGCGCGGGAAAGTAGCCTCCGCGCGAACATGACCGGCGTCACCGCGTCCGAACGCGTCGCGCTCAGCCGGTCCACGAGTTGTTCAACCGGCATGTTGTCCTCGAACAGCCGTACCGCCAACTCCACCCGGTTCCGATCACCGCTGGTCAGTGAACCCTGCAAGTGCGAGAGGCGCTCAACAGTTTCGTATGTCTGTGCCGCTGTTAGCAGGACGGGCACCGACTCACCGCGAAGTCCCCTCGCGAACCGCAGGAGCGCGGGATCGGGTTCGTACCCGCCTGTGAGCAGCAAGCCGGAAACCGGCGGAATGCCTGAGCTGAACCGCCCAACAAGCGCGAGGAGGATGATGTCAGATCTGTCGCCGGGAACGATCACCAATGCTTCTGGATGCAGCCGCTCCATGACGTGAGCCAATGACATCGCACCGACCGCGAACGTGGAGATTGTGCGCGCGAGTCCGGCACCACTGCCCGCGAGGACCTTCGCGTCCATCGCGCCGGCAACGTCGGCGACAGTTGGCAGAGCTAGCGACGGCTCATCGGGAAGCAGCCAGATCGGAACGCCGCCCACGTCGCTGCCCGCGTCAACGAGCGCTGACATCTGCTCTGGAATCACCCGGCTAACGATGAAACCGAAGACTGGGACCTTATGTTCGTCGAAGCTCTTGCGGGCCGCGTCAAGCACACCGTGGACCTGTCCCACCGGATGACGGCGCGCGTTCACGACGACCAGCGCAGGCGCGCCCAGCTCGGATGCCATCTGCGCGTTCAGGGCGAACTCAAACGCCGCCGAGGCGCCCGCGAAGTCGGTTCCCTCGATAACCACAGCGTCACAGAACTCGGTCAGTGAGTCGTAAGCCGACAACACCCTGTCCAAGAGAGCACGTGGCGCGCTCTCGCCCAGTAAGGCCACGTCATCAGTCGTTGCGCCGAATGACTGGTCATAGGTTTGCGCCAAGTGATAGCGGCTTCGCATCAACTCAATGACAGGGTCAAGTTCGTCACCGCCCTTGATCACCGGCCGGAAGTAGCCCAGCTGGCCCGTCCTCGCGGCGGCCTCTTCCATGCAGCCGAGGGACACTATCGACTTCCCGCTTTCGGGCTCGACCGACGTGATGTACACAGCAGGCGTCATCTGATCACTACTTCCCGCCTAGCCAGCCGCGCGGGGAATTCACGGCAGCACTCCCGCATGGGCCAGGGCCATTCGCAACAGCCTGTCGCGACCTCCGGTCATCTCCATGACGACGTCACTGCTCACGACCTGCGCCGGGGTGTACCAGGCGAGATCCAGAGCCTGCCGCGACGGCTGGCAGTCGCCGTCGAGCGGTACCACGAACGCCAGGCTCACAGCGTGCTGTCGGGGATCCTGGAATCCGGTGATGGAGGGGTCGGGGAAGTACTCCACGACGGTGAATGGCTGCGGAGCCGCGGGAATTCGGGGCAGGGCGACGGGTCCCAGGTCCTTCTCCAGGTGTCTGAGAAGAGCGTCCCGAATCCGCTCGCCCACGTGAACGCGGCCTGAGACCACGGTTCGACTCAGGGAGCCGTCTGGCATCGCTTGAAGCAGAAGTCCGACATGAGTGACTTGCCCGACCGCGTCGACTCGAACAGGGACCGCGTCCAAGTACACGACCGGCAGCTGGCCTCTTGCCTGGATCAAGTCGTCGTCGCTGAGCCACCCGCCTTGCGTTTGCGTGAAGTCGGCAACCTCGCCCATGTGTCCTCCGAGTGAATCCTGCCGGGTAACCAGGGGATTCGCGACCGTTTTGGTGATTCGGATCGCCTCCGCGCTCGCCCCGCATCCGCTGACGCCGGCGCGTAGGGTCGCAAAGGAGTAGCCGGAGGTGAGCCGTGGCCTACGACCGGGGGCTAGCTGACAGGGTCCTAGCCGAGATGGATGACGAACCGGACGTAATGACGCGCAAGATGTTCGGAGGGCTTTGCGTGATGTGGCGCGGGAACATGCTCGGCGGCGTCATTGGCGATGACCTGGCGCTCAGGGTCGGCGCGGACGCCTATGACGATCTCATCGATCGACCCGGCGCCCGGCCGATGGACTTCACCGGCAGGCCCATGAAGGGCATGCTCATGGTCTCCCCGTCCGTGCTGGGTGACGAAACAGCGCTGGCCGAGTGGATCGGCAAAGCGAAGGACTTCGTGGGGACGCTTCCGGCCAAGTAGGAACGTTCGCCAATCAGTCCGCGAAGGCCCAGTAGCACAACAGCAAGCTCTACCGGCAAGCACTCGTACGACGTGTCGAATTCAGCCGATTCCGGATCAAACCCGGCAACCGGCCGCTACGGTGATCTCCACGCGGGCGAGGGGGTGTCATGACGAGTAAACCACCAGGCGACGCCGGAGTCACCCGGTCAACGTTCCTCGGACATCCACGCGCACTGGCGACCCTCTCCATGACCGAGATGTGGGAACGCTTCTCCTACTTCGGCATGCGCGCGCTGCTCGCCCTGTACCTAGTAGCTCCACCGGATGGTGTGACTCCCCCCGGAGGTGGGCTGGGGTTCTCCAGGGGCGAGGCGACAGCGATCTACGGGACGTACATAGCGCTTGTGTACATGTTCCCGCTCGCGGGAGGCTGGATCGCGGACCGGATCCTGGGCGCCCGGCGCTCAGTGCTCATCGGCGGGATAGTGATCGCGTCCGGTCATTTCATGATGGCCGTGCCGACCGAACTGACGTTCTGGCTGGGCCTGCTGTCGATAGCGCTGGGGACAGGTCTGCTGAAGCCCTGCATGTCGGCGATGGTTGGCGGTCTGTACGCACCGGGGGACGACTCACGCCGGGACGCTGGCTTCTCGCTGTTCTACATGGGTATCAACATTGGGGCGTTCTTGTCCCCCCTTGTCTGCGGAACGCTGGCCAACGCGATCAACTGGCACTGGGGCTTCGCCGCGGCGGGCGTGGGCATGACGCTCGGCCTGATCCAGTACGTGGCAGGCTGGCGACACCTCGGCAACGTAGGAGGTCAGCCCGACAACCCTGCCTCCCCGGAAACACGGAAGCGGGTCTTCGTCGGCGCCTCCATCGGACTGCTGTGCTTCGCGATCGCCGTCGCCGCGGACTCGCTCTGGCGAGGGTTCAGCATGGCGAACCTCGTGGACATCCTCACCATCGTCATCGTCGCCCTGCCCGTGGTCTACTTCTGGCGGCTGTTCCGATCAAGGGATCTGAGCGACGACGAGCGATCCCGCGCGCGGGCGTACGTGTTTCTGTTCCTCGCTTCTGCCATGTTCTGGATGATCTTCGATCAGGCGGGATCGACCCTGAACGTCTTCGCCCAAGACAACACCGATCGCACGATCCTCGGCTGGCAAATGCCGGCACCGTTCCTTCAGGCCGTCAATCCACTGTTCATCATCTTGTTCGCGCCTGTGTTCGCTCGCCTGTGGAGCAAGCTGGGCGACCGGGCTCCCAGCACACCCGTGAAGTTCTCGCTGGCGCTCTTCGGGATCGGAGGGTCATTCCTCATCATGATCATCCCGGGGACAAACGCGGACAACGGCATCCCCTCCGCAGTGTGGTGGCTCATCCTGGTCTTCCTAATCCAAACCTGGTCGGAACTCCTGCTTTCCCCGGTGGGATTGTCAGCGACCACCCGGCTCGCGCCGCGCGGAATGGAAAGCCAACTCCTGGCGCTGTGGTTCCTGTCATTCGCAGTCGGGGACACGCTGGGAGGGCAGATCGCCAATGAACTTGAGGATTTGCAGTTCGGCTCCTACTACGCGGTGTTCGGCGGAGCGGCCGTGGTCTTCGGCGTAGTGCTGTTCGCACTCTCCCCGGTCGTACGCAAACTGATGCGCGGAACCCGCTGAGCCGCCTGGCCGTCTCCGACCGGGACTTCAGTCGGCGAAAGCCCAGTACCTCCCGAACACCCGGCGTACGGTGAGCGGAACGTCGAAGGTCTTGGTCACGTTCTCGTCGGTCAGCACGCTTTCGGTCAGGCCAGACGCCATGGCTTGGCCATCCCGTAGCAGTAACGCGTGGTCGAACCCAGGCGGGATCTCCTCGACGTGATGCGTGATCAGCACCTGAACCGGACCCGTGGGCTCCTTGGCCAGCACGGAGAGTCGCTCGACCAACGCCTCGCGCGCTCCCAGATCCAGGCCCGCCGCTGGCTCGTCCAGCAGGAGCAACTCAGGGTTGGGCATCAGTGCCCTGGCTATGAGAACGCGCTTCCGCTCACCATCAGACAACGTCCCGACGGCACGATCCGCCAGCGAAACGACACCCATCACCTGCAGCAGGAAGTGGGCGCGTTCCACGTCCTCGTCGGCGTATTCCTCACGCCACCGGCCCGACCTGGCCCAGGCGGCTGTCATCACCGCGTCCAGCACGGACTCCCCGTCAGGTATGAGCGTTGCGGAACGCGGCGAAACCACACCGATCATGGGACGAATACTGAACACGTCCACTAGGCCCAGCGTCTCGCCAAGCAGCTTGACCTGTCCACGAGTCGGGTGGACAACAGTTGCAACCATGTCGAGCAACGTCGACTTTCCCGCCCCATTCGGGCCCAGTACGACCCAGCGCTCCCCCGTGCGCACGGACCAGTCGACACGGTCCAGCACGGGAACACCCCCGCGCACCACCGTGGCGGCCGCTAGTTGGATGACCTCGCTCACAGTTCGCGACACTACCTGAGCCTGGGCTCATTCCCGTGCGACCGCCGTCGGGCGCGCCCCTCAGATACCCCGCGGCGCCACAAACTCGACCAGTTGAGCGCGACCTTCATCGAGACCCGCCCAGGATCCGGCGAACCGCAACACGGCGATACCCATCGTCGGATACTTGGCCCTCATCCGGTCAAGCGCGGTTGAGTCACTGCCCGAGCCCGCCAGGCTGTCAACGAGGTCCTGGCAGCCTGGACTGTGGGCAACCACGGCCACGACTCGATCCTCGCCTGCTGACGTCCGGATGACATCCAGCAGTCCGCCCCCGGGCGCCGCGTAGACGCCTGGGCGGGAGGTCGTCACCGGCTCGTCGGTTCGGTCCCGTGACACGATCTCCCCTAGGTCTGCCTCGTCCGAGTTGCTGGCGAGACCCAGACGCGAACGAAGGGGGCAGGGCAGGGCATGGCGCGCTGGCATGATGACAAGCACCTCGTTCGGAATCCACGAGTGGTACGGCAACATCGTCCAGGATCTGGGTGTCGCCGAGCGACAGGCTCTCGCCCGGCGCGCGCTGGAGCACTACCGCGAGAAACAAGATGCTGTGCGAGATCCATGTCCGTTTCACGCCTCTGTAGCGCCCGGTGCTTCGTGCAACAAGCCGGGCGGGGTGTGCTCGATCCAGCCACTGATGAAGTCTCACGGCCACGTGTCGCCTGTTCCCCACGCGGTCCCAGCCGTCACGTGTCCTCAGCGCTTCTGGGGGGACAGGCTGAAACTGCTCCGTTGGATCGCTAAGACGATCCTCGGATCGTCAAGCGTGCTGGCGGTCAAGGAAACGCCGTTCCTGAGGAGGCTCGGCGACGAAGTTGCTGACTCCGATGACAGGAACACGGCGGGGCGCATCGACTGGCTGTTGATCGACACCAAGTCTCCTGACAACAAGGTTGCAGTCGAGATTCAGTCGCTCTACTTCTCAGGACACAATATGGGCGACGATATTCAGCGATACGTGGGCTCGAGTGGCCTTGTGTTCCCAGCGAGGCCGCGGCGGCCAGATTATCGGTCTGGAGGCCCGAAGAGACTCGCGCCCCAACTTAGGGTCAAGGTTCCGGCCCTGGCTGATCTCGGGATAGGGACTGCTGTGCTGGTTGACAGGTACTTCCACCAGCAGATGGCTCAAGGGATCCTGTCAGGAACCCCCGCTTCTACTGAGGGGCTCCACAACCTGACATGGTTCGTGGCCGAGTATCAGGTGGGAGGCGGACTGGGGCCATCTGAGATCGCCTACGCTTCCCTCGACGAGTCTGTTCTGGCGATGGACGCGGTGCGCCCGATGGAACGTCGTGAGTTCGACGCGAATCTAGGAGTGACCCTCCGCAAGCCATCGAATCAAGGGACCAAGGTCTTCACCCTCTGCTGAGCACAAGCTCCCTGTGCAGCGCGTGATGGGTCGACTTCATGGGAACTCGCTCAACTAAGAATTCGAATTCGTCGGCCAGTTCGCGCACCTCTCGGCTTTCGTCGTAGGTCATCATGACTGGGCCTCGCAGTTCCGCAGCCAGCGAGAAGACCTGCTTGTGGTCGACTTCGTGTTGCGTATACAGCCGACTACCAGCCCGCTTTCCGCCGACGGTATAGGGCGGATCGATGAACCAACCGCACTCGGATTGATCGAGGTTGCGGTCAACCATCAAGTCCAGGGCGTCAAGCTGTGTGAAGACTAGTCGCTGACGGATCGTGCGAATGATTCGCATTCTGCGAACCAACGTCTCCGGATACCATCTGGAGCGCAGTCCCCTTCCAGCCTCGCCCGCCTTGCTGATCCCGGCTCCGCTGGCAAGGATGCCGCCTCGGGCCGTCCGGTTTCGCACGATCGTCTGGAAGGCCCGACTCACCAGCGTGTCTGGCTTTCGCTCATGCTCGCGTTTCACATTGTCGAGTGTTACTTCGAACTCGAGGATAAGTTGACACAACGCATTCGTATCAGCGTCTGACCCGTTGACCAAGAGTTCCCACACAGACGCGACGACCGGATCGAGCTCATTGAGGTGCACGGTCCTGGCGAGAGTTTCAGATGCCACCATCAGTCCGCACGAGGCTCCGCCGGCGAATGGCTCGACGAACGTCGACAGCCTGTGTTTCCTCGCCCATGTGCGAACCCACGGCACGAGCCACGTCTTGCCGCCCGGATACCGGAAGGGCGAGATGAGAGGCACTTGCGCGACGTTCACGGGTTTGAGTCCCACCCGGGTGGGAGGGAGCGGAAGTTGTTCACAGTCGAACAGAGGCTCGTCGTAGGACCAGCCAGTCGCGCGCGTCCTGTCCCCACCACCCGCCATGATCACCTCCAAGTCGCCTTCAAGGTCACACTAGCTTGCGGACGTGGTCACCTCCCGGATGACTCGGCGAAGCTGTGGACACAGTTGGCACCCGGGAAAGGTCACACCCTCCACCGAACAGTGATGGTGTGCGTAGCAGTAGCCCAAGACAGGAATGGTCCGCGAGGCAACCTCGTGGCACCGCCGCGCGCCCATCTGATCAGCCCCTGGGCGCCGCGAACTCAACGAGTTGAGCGCACCCTTCATCGAGATCCGCCCAGGGTCCGACGAACCGCAACACGGCGATGCCCATCGTCGGATACTTGACCCTCACTCGCTCGAGCGCGGCTGAGTCACTGCCCGAGCCCGCCAGGCTCTCAACGAGGTCCTGGCAGCCCGGGTTGTGGGCGACCACGGCCACGACTCGATCCTCGCCTGCTGACGTCCGGATGACATCCAGCAGTCCGCCCCCGGGCGCCGCGTAGACGGCGGGTTCAATGCACGTCACGGGTTCGTCGGTCCGGTCGCGGGACACGATCTCCCACGTCTGCCGCGTCCGCGTTGCTGGAGAGAGCCAGACTCTGTCGATCACAGGGACTTCAGCGGCAAGCCAGCGGGCTGCAGCGAACGCGTCCCGGCGGCCACGCAGTGCCAGCGGGCGGTCCGCGTCCGCGACGCCCAGCGGCCAGTCCGACTTGGCGTGGCGCATGACTACCAACGTTCGCTCACTCACGATGCCTCCTAGCAGGGCCGGATCGCTCATCGGCAGCTACCTCGGTTCGCCGACGCGACGGTACTCCTGCACCATAGGGCCGTGAGCCCTTCCTCCCTGACCGGAATCGATGTCGACGCGGTGATTGACGCGGCTCTCGACGCGACCAGGCAGATGGACCACTGCGATGTACGAGTCGTCGCGACGCGAACGGCCTACCTGACTCAGCGCGACCGCGACCCGATGGCGAACGTGGATCAACTCGCCCTGGGAGTTGGAGTCAGGGTGCTCGACCAGGGCTGTTGGGGATTCGCTGGCACCGCGGACGTCACCCCTGAGGGAGCGGCGAAGGCGGCCACCCAGGCCTCGGCCATGCTGCGGGCGAGCCGCGCGGCCGCGACCTCACGCGTTGAGCTCGCGCCAGAACCTGTTCACGCCGGTGAGTGGTCAAGCCAGTTCGACGTCGACCCGTTCGACATACCGCCAGCGGACCGGATGAGCTGGCTTTCGGCGCAATGCGACAACTTGTTGGCGGCGGGCCCAGTGCATCACGCGTCTGGCAGCGTGATGGCTGTTCGTGAGGAGACCGCCTTCGGCAGCAGCGCCGGGAGCCGCCTCAACCAGAAGCGGGTCCGCATACATGCTGAGATCACCGGGATCCGTGTCTCCGATGACGGGGGATTCGAGTCGCTGCGCACGACGGCACCGCCGACCGGGCGCGGCTGGGAGTACCTGATCGGGGGCTGCGAGCCGGTCGGACCCGCCAGACCATGGGACTGGGACGCCGAACTGTCAGAGCTGCCGGGGCGGCTGGAGCAGAAGGCCGCGGCACCCTCGATAGAACCTGGCAGGTACACCCTCGTCCTGCATCCCACGAACCTGTGGCTGACGATCCACGAGTCGGTCGGCCATGCCACGGAACTCGACCGGGTTCTGGGGTACGAGGCGAACTACGCGGGGACGTCATTCGTGACCACCGACGGTCTCGGTCGGCTCAAGTACGGTTCGCCGCACATGAACGTCATGGCCGACCGGGTGACACCACATGGACTGTCCACGGTCGGCTGGGATGACGAAGGCGTCGCGGCGCAGCGTTGGCCGCTGGTCTCGCGCGGGGTCCTGGTGGGTCTTCAGTTGGACCGCGCGATGGCGGCTGCCTCTGGTCAGTCGCGAAGCAACGGCTGCGCGTACGCGGACTCCGCACTCCATACACCGATCCAGCGCATGCCCAACGTCGGCCTTGAACCGGACCCGGACGGCGGTCGCCTGGAGGATCTGGTCGGCGGCGTCGAAGACGGAATCCTGATCGTGGGCGACGGCTCCTGGTCGATAGACATGCAGAGATACAACTTCCAGTTCACGGGTCAGCGGTTCGAACGGATCAAGGCGGGTCGCCTCGTGGGACAGGTCAAGGACGTGGCCTACCAAGGCTCGACACCGGGCTTCTGGGGTTCCCTGGTAGCACTCGGCGGGCCGGATTCGGTTCTGCTTGGCGGGGCATTCAACTGCGGCAAGGGGCAGCCCGGGCAGGTCGCGCCCGTCTCCCACGCTTGCCCGCCTGCGGTGCTCGAGAATGTCAATGTCCTGAACAGCGCGGCGGAGGGTGTGTCGTGATCAGCCCCCAGGAGATCATCGAGCGAGCGCTTGAGTGCGCTGGCCGAGCCGACCTGGCGGTCGTGGCAAATCACAGCAGCCAAGTGCACTTGCGCTGGGCGGCCAACAGTCTGACGACAAACGGACACATGACGTCCCGGGACGTGGACGTGGTGGCGTTCGACCGTCGAGCTGGCGCGGCCGCGACCGCGACGGTGTCTGGACAGGTCCGCACGGCGGCCGAGGTCGACGATCTCGTCAGGCGGGCCAGCCGGGCGGCCAGCCAGGCCAAGGACAGCGAAGACAACATGCCTCTGGTCGGTGGCAGCTCGGACGCGGACTGGGGTGACTCGCCCGCGGAGACAGGTGCCGCCGCGCTGGCCGACGTCGCCGCCGGTCTGGGCTCCGTGTTTCAGCGCGGAGCGGCCACGGGCGTTGAGCACTTCGGCTATGCCGAACACGACATCACGACTACCTACCTGGGAACGTCATCAGGACTGCGGCGCCGGTACGTCCAGCCGCAGGGCAGGCTCGAGGGAACCGCCAAGGGAGCGGCCCGGACGCGGTCTGCCTGGGCCGGCATCGCGGATACGGACTTGGCGTCAACCGATGTCGAGGCGATCGACGAACGGCTACGCGCTTCATTGGACAGGCAGGCAACCCTGATCAGTAGGGCGCCTGGTCGCTACCCGGTGCTTCTCATGCCCAGCGCTGTCGCCGACCTGATGATCGAGCTGTACTGGGCGGCGGACCTGCGTTCGGCCACTGAAGGCCGCAGCGTCTTCGCCAGCGGAGGCGGCCGCACGCGCATCGGGGAGGATCTGGCCGCCCGGTCCGTAACCCTCAGCAGCGAGCCTCTCGATCGTGACCCGTCGATGCGATGCGCCGACTTCGAGACATGTGCCGCGCCCGGCGCCGCTACTTCGCCCTTCGACAACGGGCTGCCGCTCGGTGCCACGTCTTGGCTGGAGGAGGGCAAGCTCAAGCACCTGATGTCGACGCGCCAGACCGCCGAGCGGGCCGGACTCTCCGCAACACCCGGCATCGACAATCTCCGGCTGGCCTACGCGGGTGGAGCCGGGTCGCCGGAAGACCTGATAGCGCGCATGGGGGACGGCCTGGTCGTGACATGCCTCTGGTACAACCGGGTCGTTGACCCCCAAACCCTGCTTGTGACTGGGCTGACGCGCGACGGCGTGTACGTCGTCGAAGGCGGCGAGATTGTCGGATCCTGCGGGAACTTCCGCTTCAACGAATCCCCCGTCTCGATCCTGGGCCGCATCGTGGACGCCGGGTCAACAGTGCGCACCCTCGCGCGCGAGATGGGCGACTACTTCAACCGCGCCGCCATGCCGCCGCTGCTCGTGGACGGCTTCAACATGTCAACCGCCAGCGAGGCGCTCTAGCCGGGAGCGGGCGTCCGATGGTGCAAATCCCCAACCCCCCGCTAGCACTGGGCGTCCCGCTCCTGGGCGGCGAACTGGGTCAGGTAGAGGTCGGCGTAGGTGCCACCAGAGGCGAGAAGCTCCTCATGGGTCCCGCGTTCGACGACTCGACCGGCTACGACAACGAGGATCTCGTCGGCGCGCCGTACGGTGCTGAGCCGGTGGGCGATCACCAAGGCGGTCCTGCCAGCCAGCGCCGTCGTGAGAGCGGCGTGCACGGCGGACTCGCTCTCGCTGTCCAGATGCGCCGTGGCCTCGTCCAGGACAACAACGTCGGGACACTTCAACAGGAGCCTGGCTATCGCAACGCGCTGCTTCTCGCCGCCGGACAGCCGGTACCCACGGTCCCCAACAACGGTGTCCAGCCCCTCCGGCAGGGCTTCGATGAGCTCGGCGATTCGAGCCTGCCCGCACACCCGCCAGAGTTCCTCCTCCGAAGCGTCTGGGCGCGCGTAGAGGAGATTGGCCCGGATCGTGTCGTGGAACATGTGGGCTTCCTGAGTGACCACGCCGACGACCCGATGCAGCGACTCCTGTGTCACCGTCCGAACGTCCGTGTCGCCAACCAGAACCGACCCGTCGTCAGCGTCGTAGAGGCGGGCTACGAGCGACGAGATCGTTGTCTTCCCCGCTCCCGAAGGCCCCACCAGCGCCACCATCCGCCCAGGCTCCACACGGAAGGAGACGTCCTTCAGAACCTCGCCTCCCGCGCCGCGCGAGTCTGGTCTCGAGACCGGCTCCAAGGACGCGAGCGAAACACGGGAAGCGGGCGGGTACGCGAAGCTGACGTGACGCAACTCGACGCAAGTGGGGAGCCCAGATGCCAACTCGAGAGCGTCGGGAGCGTCGGCGACGAGCGGTGGAAGGTCAAGGAGCTCAAACACACGCTCGAACGACACCAACGCGGTCATCACGTCCACGCGGACGTTCGACAGCGCCGTGAGCGGCCCGTACATCTGCCCAAGGATCGCCACGATCGCGAGCAATGTGCCAAGGGTGAGGGCTCCCCCGATCACTAGATTGCCGCCCACGCCGTAGGCGCTCGCGGTCGCAAGTGCGGCGATCAACGCTAGAGCGGTGATGAAGTACCGGCTGACAGTCGCGATCCGCACGCCTGTGTCGCGCACGGCCCCCGCCCTCACGGCGAATTCGGAGTCTTCCTGTTCGGGACGCCCGAACAGCTTCACAAGAAGCGCCCCGGCGACGTTGAACCTCTCGGTCATCTGCGTGCTGAGCTCTGCGTTCATCTCCATCTGCTCGCGGGTGAGGGACTGCAGCCGACGACCCATCCACCGTGCGGGCAGAAGGAACAGCGGAACCAGGACCATCGCCAGCAGCGTGATCTGCCACGACAGCCAGAACATCGTCGCGAGCATGACTACGACCGTGATGAGGTTGCCCACGACGCCGCTCAAGGTCGACGTGAACGCCTGTTGAGCGCCGATAACGTCCGTGTTCAACCGCGAGACGAGCGCGCCCGTCTGCGTGCGCGTGAAGAAGGCCAGCGACTGCCTTTGGACGTGTCCGAACACCTCGCAGCGCAGGGCGAAGATCAATCCCTCACCAATTCGCGCGGACAGGTAGCGTCCCCACAGGCCGAAGCTCGCGTCGGCCACGGCGGCCAATGCGACCAGAGCCGCCGTGACCGTCACGACCCCACTGTCTCCCACCGAGATCCCGTCGTCGACGATGCGACGAAACAGCAGCGGCTGCACGACTGTGAGCACAGCCCCGACCAGGAGCGTGCCCAAGAACAGGATGACCAGTTGCCGGAACGGCCCCGCGTAGCGGATGACACGGCGCACAGTGCCCCGGGCGAGCTTGCGCTCCAGGACGCGACGATCACGGGAGTACGAGATCGCCGCCGCGCGAGGGCCCGGCATCGACATAAGGGACCTCCCCGGCGCCACCGGCCTCGACCTGGATCCGGCGGATGACAGGGGGCCGGGTTACTCCATGATCGCTCAGGACCCGGCTAGGGCAGCCAGCGCCCTGAGACGCCGGGTCTGGGCTGCTCGCTCATTGGACCGCTGCTGCTCGGGCGACGCGGTTTCCGCCTGCCTGAGCAGGGCCTTCATCTCCGGCGCCGTTCCAGGCAACAGACCCAGGACCTGGCCGACTAGCTGGTCGACTTCTGCCGTAAGTGACGAAGCCGGGACCACGCGAGCGGCCAGACCCAGCGCAGGCGCCTCGGTGGCATAGACCCAGCGCGTGGTCAGGCACATCTCCAAGGCGCGGTGATACCCCACCGCCCTCACCAGCGGGGAGGTACCGGTCAGATCAGGAATCAGCCCGTAGGCGGCCTCGCGCATGCAGAACTGCGCGTCTTCGGCGCACACAACGAGATCGCAGGCCAGCGCGAGCTGCAAACCGGCGCCAACCGCGTGACCCTGAACCGCGGCGATCGAGATCGCCGGAGCGTCGGTCAGGAAAGAGAACGCTGTCTGGAAGAACGCGATCGTGGAGTCAATCTCCGCGTCATCGCCGTCCACCAGCGAGAGCAGCGACCCCTCGCCGGGGATTCCCTCAGGAGTGAACATCCGCCGATCCAAGCCCGCCGAGAACGACGGCCCCTCAGCGTCGACGACTACGACGCACACGCCCTCGTCGTGAGCCAGGTCTGCCCCTTCCCCAGCCATCCGGCGCCACATCGCCGGGGTCTGAGCATTGCGCGCCTCTGGACGGGCCAGTCTGACACGCGCGACACTTCCGTCCCGTGCCAGGCGAATCCCGTCGATTACCGGCGCGGACTCAATCACCGCCTTTTGGCTCAGGACTTGCTCTTCCCGTGGGTAGCTCCGCCGCGACCACGCATCGCAACTCCATCGTCCTTGAGCATGCGGTGGATGAAGCCGTACGAACGGCCATTAGCTGACGCTAGCTCGCGGACGCTCGCGCCCCCCTCGTACTTCTTCCTCAAGACTTTGGTCAACTTCTCACGGTCGTCCCCAGTGACTCGCTGGCCTCGCGCGAGTTTCGCCACATCAACCTCCGTTGGTCCTCCGTTGATCCTCCAGTCGGGCGACCGGGGGACTGATGACCAATCATCACCCACACGGTCCAGACGTTGCGCGTCGGGACCCTAACTCAGCGTCAGGCCAGCGCCACTAGGTCCGCGTAATCCGGACCCCAGTGATCCTCGACGCCGTCGGGCAGCAGAAGTACGCGCTGCGGGCTCAACGCATCGACCGCTCCTTCATCGTGCGTAACCAGGACCACCGCGCCCTCGTAGCGATGCAACGCGCCCAGGATCTCCGCCCGACTGGCAGGATCCAGGTTGTTCGTGGGCTCGTCGAGGAGCAGCACATTGGCGCCCGACACGACCAGCATCGCCAGCGCGAGCCTGGTCTTCTCGCCTCCGGATAGCACACCGGCTGGCTTGGCGGCGTCGTCACCTCCGAACAGGAAGGACCCCAGTACGTCGCGGGCTTCCTGGGCACCAAGATCGGCAGCGGATCGCCGAAGGTTATCCAGAACCGTGGCCCGCGGATCCAGTCGCTCGTGTTCCTGCGCGTAGTACCCGATCTGTAGGCCGTGTCCCCTGATGACCTGGCCGGTGTCGGGTTCGTCAACCCCGGCGAGAACCCGCAGCAGCGTCGTCTTGCCAGCTCCGTTCAAGCCCAGCACGACGACTCGGGCGCCGCGATCGACCGCTAGGTCTACATCCGTGAATACTTCCTCCGAGCCGTAGCTGCGGCTCAGACCCTCGGCGGCCAGTGGGACTCGACCGCAATGTACTGGCTTCGGGAGTCGGATGCGGGCCACTCGTTCCTCGCGCCGGACTTCCACAGAATCCATCAACCGGTCCGCGCGCTTCAGCATGACCTGCGCGGCCTTCGCCTTGGTCGCCTTCGCCCGCATCCGCTCAGCCTGATCGCGCAACGCGCTCGCTTGCTTCTGCGAGTTGGCACTCTCGCGCCTACGCCTGCGCTCGTCGGTCTCGCGCTGTTGAAGGTAAGCCCCCCAGCCCATGTTGTAGATATCCAGGTGCGACCTCGTGGCGTCCAGGTGCAGAACGCGGTTGGCTGTCTCACTCAGCAGTCCCGCATCGTGGCTGATCATCAGCACCGAGCCCCGGAACGATGCCAAGAAGGAGCGCAGCCAGGCGATCGAATCCGCATCAAGATGATTGGTCGGTTCATCTAGCAGGAGCGTGTCAGCGCGGGCGAACAGGATGCGCGCCAGCTCCACGCGCCGCCGCTGACCACCTGACAACGCACCCAAGGTCTTTCCAAGTGAGCGCGCGTCTAGCCCCAGGTTGCTCGCGATCGCCCCCGCTTCCGATTCGGCCGCGTGACCGCCGAGCCGGGTGAATTCAGCCTCCGCGTTTGAGTAGCGCCGCATCGCGCGCTCGCGGACTTCGGGCACAGCGCTCGCCATCCTCCCAGCGGAGGCGTCCATGCGGCCGCGCGCATCCGCAAGCCCGCGGGCGGACAAGATGCGCTCCAAAGCGGTTTCCGCGGGGTCACTCTCGCGGGGATCCTGGGCCAGGTAGCCAACTTCGCCAGCGCGACCGACGACGCCGGCGGCTGGCTGAGATTCGCCGGACAGCACGCGCATCAAAGTTGTCTTACCCGCGCCGTTGCGGCCAACCAGACCGACCTTGTCCCCGTCAGTGACCTTGAAGGAAGCGTCCGCGAGCAGCAACCGCGCGCCCGCGCGCAGCTCAATCCCGGTAGCAGTGATCACCTCAGACGTCAGACGTTGAACCCGAGGGCGCGCAGCATCTCGCGGCCCTCGTCAGTGATCTTGTCCGGCGTCCAGGGCGGCATCCACACCCAGTTGATCGCGAACTCCGACACGACATCGTCCAGCGCCGCCCGGGTCTGGTCCTCGATCACGTCTGTCAGGGGGCAGGCGGCGGAGGTCAGGGTCATGTCGATGACCGCCCTGTTCTGCTCGTCGACATGAGCCCCATACACCAGGCCCATGTCCACGACGTTGATACCAAGCTCTGGGTCGACAACATCACGCATCGCTTCGATGACGTCTTCTTCGGTGGCCAGCGTCTGACTGCTCACTCCTGGACCTCCGGTTCTTCTATCGCGGCCCCCGCCTGTGCGAGCGCGTCCTTCAGCGCCATCCAGGGAAGCAGCGCGCACTTGACTCGGGCCGGGTACTGAGCGACACCCTGGAACGCGACCAGATCCCCCAGCTTGGCTTCGTCAGGTTCGCCGCGGCCCTGAGAACGCATCAGGTCAACGAACGCCTCCATGACGCTCATCGCATCGGACACTTTCCGGCCAGAAGTCTCCTCGTACATCACCGAAGCGGCTGCCTGTGAGATCGAGCAGCCCTCGCCCTCGTAGGACACGTCCTGGATTAGCGGATCCTCGCCCGGGACCACGGCCACGCGAAGCGTGATCTCGTCGCCGCATGTGGGGTTGACGTGACTGACCTCGGCGTCGAACGGGTCGCGCAGGCCGCGGCCCTGGGGATTGCGGTAGTGATCAAGGATCACGTCCTGGTACATCGACTCGAGGCCCATCATGCCCCCCCGAAGAAGCGTTGGGCCGCGATCACTCCGGCCAGCAACTCATCAACATCGGCCTCGTCGTTGTAGACGTGGAACGTGGCCCGCACGGTCGCCGGCACCCCGTAGCGGCGGCAGGTCGGCCAAGCGCAATGGTGACCCACGCGCACCGCCACTCCCCTGTCGTCCAGGATCTGGCCCAGATCGTGAGCATGGATGCCTTCAGCTACGAAGGAAACCGCTCCGCCCCGATCAACCGTGCTGGTCGGGCCGATCACGCGCACACCGGGGATGTCGGCCAGGCCCGCCAGGGTCCGTTCGACGAGCCGCAGTTCGTGCTGCCTGACCGAGTCCATCCCGAGGCGCTCCAGGTACTCGGCGCCAGCGGCGAGGCCGACTGCCTGCGAAACCATCGGAACTCCGGCCTCGAACCGCTGCGGCGGATCGGCGAAGGTGCTGCGTTCCATTGTCACGGTCTGGATCATGGAGCCACCGGTGATGAACGGGGGCATGGAGTGCAGCAGCTCGCGGCGGCCCCAAAGGCACCCAATTCCCGTCGGTCCGAGCATCTTGTGACCGCTCCAGGCCGCGAAATCGACCCCGAGCCGCGGGAGCGCCACGGGCATGTGGGGCACTGACTGGCAGGCATCAAGGACGGTAAGCGCCCCCACCTCGCGCGCTCGGCGCACGAGAGGTTCGACAGGGTTCAGCGTTCCGAGCAGGTTGGACTGGTGGACGAAAGCCAGCACGCGGGTCCGCTCGGTGACGACGGAGTCCAGGTCATCCAGCTCCAGTCGGCCTTCGTCGGTTAGCCCGATCCAGCGCAAGAGCGCGCCGGTCTTGGCGCACAGCTCCTGCCAGGGCACCAGGTTCGCGTGGTGCTCCATCTCCGTGACGACGATCTCGTCGCCCTCAGCCAGAACGAACATCTCAGCGCCAGTGGGCAGAGGCGCTTCGCGCGCAGCCAGCAGAGTCGCGTTGAGGAATGAGTAGGCCACGAGGTTCAGTGCCTCCGTGGCGTTCTTGGTGAAGGCGATGTCATCAGGTTGTGCACGCACGAACCCGGCGATCACGCTGCGCGCGCGTTCGTACTCGGCTGTCGCTTCCTCGGCGAGTTGATGAGCGCCGCGATGGACGGCGGCGTTGCTGGTCTCTATGAACCGCCGTTCGGCGTCCAGGACCTGTCGGGGCTTCTGAGCCGTGGCGCCCGAATCCAAGTAGACAAGCCGGTTGCCCGTACGCATCTTGCGGTCAAGGATCGGGAAATCCGATCTGATCTCGTCGACGTCCCACCAGCGCATCAGGTGCCTGCCGTGCTGAGGTCTTCGTATCCTTGCGCTTCGATCACAGCGGCCAGCTCGGGGCCGCCTTCCAGAGTGATCCGTCCGTCCCGCATCACATGGACGAAGTCGGGTCGCACGTACTGAAGGATCCGCGTGAAGTGCGTGATGAGCACGAATCCGGTCTTGCCCGCCTCGCGCACGCGATTGATCCCTGCCGAAACGGTCCTGAGGGCGTCCACGTCGAGCCCGGAGTCGGTCTCATCCAGAATCGCGATGGTAGGCCGCAGCAGTTCCATCTGCAGGATCTCAGCGCGCTTGCGCTCTCCTCCAGAGAACCCCTCGTTGACGTTCCGCTCGGCGAACGACGGGTCCATCGACAGATCCGCCATCGCGGCCCGCATCTCCTTGAGCCACAGCCGAAGCTTCGGGGGCTCACCTCGGATCGCGGTCGCGGATGTGCGCAGGAAATTGGACATCGAAACGCCCGGCACTTCCACCGGGTACTGCATCGCCAGGAACAAGCCGGCCCGGGCGCGTTCGTCGACTGTGAGGCCCAGGACGTTCTGGCCGTCGAGCA
Organism: Candidatus Nanopelagicales bacterium; assembly: GCA_030700225.1. Taxonomy (NCBI): domain Bacteria; kingdom Bacillati; phylum Actinomycetota; class Actinomycetes; order Candidatus Nanopelagicales; species Candidatus Nanopelagicales bacterium. The sequence continues at coordinate 24,137 of JAUYJT010000028.1, forward strand.
CGAGCTCGCCTGAGGTCACCCGGTACTTCGGATGACCGGCCACGGCGTAGGCGAGTGTCGACTTCCCGGAGCCGTTCGGCCCCATGATCGCGTGCGTCTCCCCTGAACGGACAGTTAGATTCACGCCCTTCAGGATCTGACGGGATTCCTGGTCCGCGTCCACTTCGACGTGAAGATCCCGGATCTCCAATGTGGTCATAGGTCCTCCAGGTAGTGCCGGTTGCCGGGACGGGGTGCGATACGCGGGCTCATGGCGACTCCCCCATCCCGTCCAGGACTGATAGTCGTTTGTCGATGGCATCCGAGAGCGCGCTGACGACCGGGCCAACTCCGATCCGGCGGATGATTCCCCCCAGGAATCCACGCACCACCAACCGCCGCGCCTCAGCAGGCGGAATCCCCCTCGACCTCAGGTAGAACAGCTGCTCGTCATCGAATCTTCCTGTCGCCGATGCGTGACCGGCGCCAAGGATCTGCCCGGTTTCAATCTCGAGGTTCGGGACCGAGTCGGCTCGCGCGCCGCGGGTGAGAATCAGGTTCCGGTTGAGTTCGTATGCGCGCGTACCCCTCGCGCCAGGTCGAATCAAAACGTCGCCCACCCAAACCGAATGGGCCTTGTCACCGGCGAGGGCGCCCTTGTAGGCGACGTCGCTGCGGCAGTCCGGCTCGCCGTGATCGATGAACAAGCGATGTTCCTGGTGCTGCCCGGCCGATGTGAAGAATGCACCGAGCAACTCCGCGTCACCGCCGGGGCCGTCGAATGACACCTCGGTGGAGTGCCGGACGAGATCCCCGCCGATCGTGACGGCAACCCCCCGAAGCTGTGTATCGCGCCCCAGGATCGCGCGCACGCGTCCGGCGAAAACTCCCTTGGGAGCCATGTCCTGCACGGTCGTAACGGTGGCTTGGGCTCCCTCGGCGAGCCGAACGGTGATGTCACCGGCATACGCGCCCGATCCCGTGTGGCGCACGACGACGCGCACCCGAGCCCCGGCTCCGACGGCTACGAGGACTTGGCCGAACGAAGTGCCACCCGACCCGCCGACAGCATCTAGAACCACCGACTCGTCAAGCCTGGCCCCGTCGGGGATCCGCACGACCGCAGCCGTCTCGAACAACCGCGCGATGTTCGCCGAAATCCGGTCCGTTGGCGCTGCCATCTCGCGCAACCGCTCATCGCCACGCTCAAGGACGCTGAACTCAGCCGCGCCCGGAGCCTGAGCCGCGTAGCTGACGCCGACGTTTTCGGTCGGCTCGGCGTGCAGACCCCTCATCCTGCGCAGAGGACTGAACCGCCAAGCTTCCTCGTGACCAGTGGGCTCATCGAATGGGCCCGGATCAGCGGTCGCTAGCGCTGGAAGGGTGGCGGCCATCATCCAACCGTCCCTTCCATCTGCAGCTCGATGAGCCGGTTGAGCTCCAGCGCGTACTCCATCGGCAACTCGCGGGCGATGGGTTCGATGAAGCCACGCACGATCATCGCCATAGCTTCGTCCTCGCGGATGCCGCGGGAGCGCAGGTAGAAGAGTTGGTCTTCGCTCACTTTGCTGACCGTGGCTTCGTGCCCCATGGACACGTCGTCGGTGCGGACCACGTTGTAGGGGTAGGTATCAGACCGGCTGACATCGTCGACTAGCAGCGCGTCGCAGCGGACCGTGCTCGCTGAGCCGTGGGCGTTCGGCTGCATCTGAACCAGTCCGCGGTAGGAAGAGCGGCCGCCACCGCGAGCAACCGACTTGGACACGACAGAGGACGACGTGTTCGGCGCCGCGTGGATCATCTTTGATCCCGCGTCCTGGTGTTGGCCCGGCCCGGCGAAGGCGATGGACAACGTCTCGCCTCTGGCGTGCTCCCCGGTGAGCCACACGGCTGGGTACTTCATGGTCACTTTCGACCCGAGGTTGCCGTCGACCCACTCCATCGTGGCGCCCCGCTGAGCGATCGCGCGCTTGGTCACGAGGTTGTAGACGTTCGTCGACCAGTTCTGGATCGTCGTGTAGCGGCAGCGCGCGCCGTCCTTGACAATGATCTCCACGACGGCGGAGTGCAGAGAATCTGTGCTGTAGATCGGCGCCGTACAACCTTCCACGTAGTGCACGAACGCGCCTTCATCGACGATGATCAGAGTCCGCTCGAACTGCCCCATGTTCTCGGTGTTGATGCGGAAGTACGCCTGCAGAGGGATCTCCACGCGAACGCCCTTGGGGACGTAGACGAATGAACCGCCTGACCACACTGCCGTGTTCAGCGCGGCGAACTTGTTGTCCCCGGCCGGAATCACGGACGTGAAGTACTGCTTGAACACGTCCTCGTGTTCCCGCAACCCGGTGTCGGTGTCGAGGAAGATCACTCCCTGTTCCTGGAGGTCTTCGCGGATCTTGTGATAGACGACTTCGGAGTTGTGGACGACCAGGCCTTCGGCCACGAAGTTGTGCGGACCGTCAACCTCGATGTCGAAAACCGGCTCGACTCCGAACGGCTCGATGGCGGTGACCCTGGTGAACCCAAGGTCCTCGCTTCCCTGATCTGGAGTCGCGACCAGATCCCCGACCTTGAGTGACTCAACCGTTCGCCACTTGAGCCGCTGATCCGCTGACTCGCCGGGACCATCGATCTCGCGCACCAGCATCGGATGGTTCGCCGTGGCCCGGATCGCCCGGACCCCGGCGGTCACTTTGAAAGTCTGCCGATCGCCGGTCCACTGCGAAGCCCGGACGGGAGCGACGATGAACCGGCCGCTCCGCTCGTCGAATGTGTAAACCCCGTCTCCAAGACCGACATCCTGGATGGGGACCAGGCCGCGGCTGGCGGTCCAGACTCGGGACTCGCCAGCCAGACATTCGTACTGAGCGGCAACTCCAGCCACGAGTCGCTGTTTCTCCGCCTCAGGGATCCCGAGTCGGTCGTAGGTGTTCTTGATGTCTGCGGGGAGGTCTTCCCAAGTGGCGGCCTGCTTCTCGGTGGACCGCACGAAGTACTTGATCGAATCGAAGTTGATGCCTGACAGGTCCGCGCCCCACGTGGGCAGAGGCTTCTTCTCGAACAGCCGCAGTCCCTTCAGGCGGAGCTGCAGCATCCAATCCGGTTCGTTCTTCTTCGCGCTGATGTCCCGGACCACGTCTTCGTCCAGGCCGCGCCGGGCGCCCGACCCGGCCTCGTCGGAGTCGCTCCAGCCGTACTCGTAGGCAGCGGGGCCCGCGAGGTCGTCGGGGGAAGTTGTCATGTCGGCACGTTCTCTCGTCGGGCCTGGGCCGGAACATCTCTGGCCGGGACCTCACTTACCAGCGTCGTGCACACACCATCCCCGCGGGCGATCGTCGCCAAGCGCGTCACGTGAGCCCCGAGCAGTCGGCTGAGCGCTTCGGTCTCCTCCCGGCACAGCTCCGGGAACTCCTCGGACACGTGAAGGATCGGGCAATTGTGCTGGCAGATCTGGATTCCCGGACCCGTGCCGGGGGCCAGAGACGCGGCGAAACCATCCCTGGTCATCGCGGCAGCGAGTATTTCGACGCGCTCGTTCGTCGATGCCCCGGCAGCTACTTCCGCTGAGTACCTGTCCTGGAGGGCCTTGGCACGGGCCTTGGCGAACTGGGAGATCCCTGATTCGCCTTGACCCTCAGCCAGGAACCTCAGCAGATCCAGAGCCAGATCCTGGTAGCCCTGATCGAAGGCATCCCGACCGTATTCGGTGATCGAGTAGATGCGTGGAGGTCGGCCACGGCCGCGATCCGGAGTCCGGCCGAAAGCTGGACGCGATCCGGCGACGACCAGTCCGTCCTCGCATAGGGAGTCGAGGTGCTTGCGGACTCCCGTCGGCGTCATTCGCAGGCGGCCCGACAGATCGAAGGCGGTCCCAGGTCCCGTGACGAGAAGTGAACGCGCGACGCGCTGTCTCGCCTCGGACTGGATTTTCACAACCCCATTGTTGCCTTATTCCGCGCGTTCGCCAATCCCCGGCGAGTGTGACGTAGATGACCGCTATCGGATCTGGCCGCCAGGGCGTCGCGCCTGGAGGATACTTACGAATGCGGGCTTCTCCGCGCAACGCGATCACGAGCATCGGAGGACAGACCAAGTGCCCCTCGATTCACTTCCCAATGCTCGAGATCTCGGGGGTCGTCCCGGGGCCGAGGGTAGGACTATCCGCGAGGGGCTCGTCTACCGTTCGGCCGCGTTGTCCGAGGGGCGCTATCTGGAGCCACTGACCCACCTGGGGATTCGCCGGGTCTTCGACCTGCGGACCGCGGGCGAGCGGAACTCACGGCCCGACGTCCTGCCCGAAGCGGCACGCTTGATCGTAGCTGATGTTCTCAGCGATGACCCGGCGTCCGGTCCGGCGTCACTGGGCAAGATCGCCCAACATGCGATGACGGGCGACGATGGCACCGACGTCGACACCGAAGCGCTTCGCGAGACCTTCAGGACCGGATACAGGTCGTTTGTTTCGATGGGCAGCGCCCGCCGGGCCTCCCGGGAGTTCCTGTCAGCGGTGGCCGATCCATACGAACCGGCGATCCTCGTCCACTGCACAGCTGGCAAGGACCGCACGGGCTGGCTGGCGGCGCTACTGCTTCTCACACTCGGCACGCCCTGGGAGGACGTGCTGGCCGACTACGAGGCGTCAGCCGAACCCGTCTGGAGCCTGTTCGAGCCGTTTCAGGACACGTTTCTGGAGCACGGCGGAAACCTGGACGCCATCAAGGTCGCCCTTGGAGTCTTCCCGGAGTATCTGGAGGCATCCCGGGATCAGATGTTGACCGAGTTCGGATCCATAGACGCTTACTTGACCTCCGGGCTGGGTCTTCCGGCGGACTTCCGGACTCGCCTGGCCGCCCGCATGCTGACGGGCTGACTACGTTCTGTCGACGCGCATCCTTGGACCGTAGGCGACCAACCTGCCAAGTGCGCTGAGTTGCGCTAGCCTCGCGCGATGCCCTTGTACACTCCACGGGCCGCCGCATCACCGGCACCCATCGCCCGTCGTCGCGATGTGCTTTTCGCGTCCGCGGGAGCGGTCATGGAGTGGTACGACTTCATGCTGTTCGCGTACCTGGCCCCTGTCTTCGCGAAGGTGTTCTTCCCGGGCTCAGCCGGTCCAACGGCGCTGCTCGAGACCCTGGCGATATTCGCGGCGGGTTTCCTCATGGGGCCAGTGGGGAGCTTCTACTTCGGCAGCAAGGGTGACCGCAAAGGGCGGAAATGGGTTCTGACCGTCACTGTAGGAATGATGATCTTCCCAATGATGGCTACCTCGATGCTGCCGGGATACGCGACAATAGGGATCGCCGCTCCAATTCTGCTCTTGATAATGCGCCTCATACAGGGGTTCGCGGTAGGTGGCCAGTACGGCGGAGTGATGGTTGTGATGATCGAATCCGCCTCGGCCGGCCGACGTGGACGAGTCGCCAGCTACGCGACCATGACATCCGGCGTGGGTGTATTGCTCGCCGCCTGCGTGGCCGCCTCCCTCACATATTTGAGCACGCCAGCCGGATTGGAGTCATGGGCGTGGAGGATCGCGTACGTCTTCGGCACGATACTCACGATCATTGTCTTCATCCTGCGGACCAAGATGTCAGAGACCGAGTCATTCTCGGCGATGAGGCGGTCCGGCACGCTGTCACCCGCCCCGATTCGAGACACCTTCAGATTCCAGTGGCGAACGCTGGTCAAGACGGTAGCTATCTCTGGCTACGCGAATGTTGTGTACTACATGATCGCCTCGTACATACCAACGTATCTGACAGTCGTGTACGGGTTTCAGTCGACTAAGTCACTGGTCATCGTGTCGATATTCTCCGCCATATTCGCGATCTCGGCGCCGCTCTGGGGAAGCCTCACTGATCGCGTGGGTCGCAAGCGTCCGCTAGCCATAAGCGTTGGTTTCATCATTCTGATATCCGTACCCTGCTTCGCGGCCTTCAGTACTGGTTCATCCGGCTGGACCTACCTCTCGGTCATCGCATTGTCTCTTCCTTTGATGGCCATATGGGGGTCCTACGGCGCCTTAGGGCCTGAGATGTTCCCGGCGAAATTCAGAAGCACAGGCACCACCATCAGCTACAACATAGGGAACTCGGTCTTCGGCGGCACCGTGCCGTTCGCGGCCACCGCACTCATCGCCATTACTGGTTGGAACTGGTCACCAGCCCTGATACTGCTGGTTGGATCACTCCTGATGATTCCTGTGTTGCGCCACACGCGAGAAACCGCGTTTTGCGATCTGGCCGCGCTGGATGCCAGTGCTCCCGCTAACAAGCCAGGCCCCTCTGAGATGACAGCGGAGCCACGGGCTTGACTGAAGCGCCCCAACCCCAACCAGACCCCACCATCACCGAGGAGCCGGTCTGAGCGCGACCCTGGGGAACCGGCTGCGTCGTCACCCCCCGCTGGCCAGAGCGTCGACCGGATCAGCCCTCGCCGCCCGCGCAGCAGGCAGGACTCCCGCCAGGATCCCAAGCGAAGTGGTCCCCGCGATGACTCCAACGATCAGCCAGATGGGGAACGAGATGTAGTTGCCCTCCGCGAGGCCTTGGCCAGACAGCTCAGCGTTCAAAGCCGCGTTGCCAAGTAGCCGCACGACCATCGCGAAACCGAGCCCAATTACGCCTCCCCAGAAGCCGATCATGCCCGCTTCAAGCGTGAACAGTGTCAGAACTGTGCGTCGGCTGGCACCGGTAGCGCGCATGACGCCAATCTCACGCCGACGCTCGTAAGTCGCCATGATCATTGTGTTGACGATCCCTATGGTGGCGACAAGAAGTGAGACCGCTCCGATGCCCCCCAGGATCGACCCGACGATCGTCAGGACAGTGGTGATGGCGCTGAGCATGTCCTGGGCGGTCTGCGTGAAGACCCCCATCTCCTGGATCTCTGAAGCCACACCAGCCACGTTGGCAACCGAGTCAACGTTGACCCCTATGACGCTGTAGCCCTCACGCGCTATGGAATTCTCCCCAACGAAAGTGCACTGTTTCTCGCCGGACTCGTCGAAGTCGTTCGGGTCCTGACCCTTCCGCGGTTCCTCGAACTTGCAGAAGTACCGCGTCATGAGGGCGGTTCCCCACTCCAGGCTCACGAAGCTCTCGGAGCCATCGCCAGGCCCGCCCCCGGCGATGCCGACTACGGTGGCCGTGACCTCGACGACCTGATTCTCGTCGTAGTCGACCGGCTCGCCCGACTTGGTTGGAGGCGGACGAGTCCCGAGTGGCTCACCGGGCTTGCCCTTCAGGATCACCTTCTGCCCAATGAGCTCCCGCGGGTTGGCACCCAAGCCGAAGCTCTCGGCGTAGCCAGAGCTGAGAACTATGGCCCGCATCTCGCCCGGCTTGACGAAGCGACCTATCGCAACGGGCATGGTGCCCGCCGCGTTCGCTTCAATCGCGGTGATGTTCTCGATCGCGTACTGCTTGCCGTCCCCGTCCTTCAGGCGAATCGACTGGATCGGGTAGACGCGCAAAGCCGGGCTCACGGCCGTCACGTGAGGCAGCGCCGCGATTCGCGCGGCGAGCTTCGGGGTCAGGCGAACGGCCTCCTGTCCCTGCTGCCCGGGAGGGATGGCCTGCGGGCCCCCGCCTCCGGGCCCTTCGTTCATTCGTGACTCGTTCGAGACGATGATCCGCGTCAGCGCTCCCGAGGCCTCGAGTTGCTGTTCGAAGACGGTGCGCACGGTGATGATCGCGGCCAGGACCGATATCACGGCCACGGATCCGATCACCACAGCCAGGACAGTCAGCCCTGTGCGCAGCTTGTGCTGAACGAGGCTGGCGTTGACCATGCGGATGTAGTCGAGGAACTTCATGCCGAGACCCGGCCGTCCTGGATGTGAAGCGTCCTGCTAGCTCGCGCCGCTACGTTCGAGTCGTGAGTGATGACGAGCAGAGTCACACCCTGGTTGTTCAGCTCGACGAAGAGGTCCATGATCTCGGCACCCCGCTTGCTGTCCAGGTTGCCCGTCGGTTCGTCCGCGATCACTAGGCGCGGGTTGTTGACGAGAGCTCGAGCGATCGCGACGCGCTGCCTTTGCCCGCTCGACAGCTGGTTGGGCCTGTGGCGCAGTCGGTCCCCCATACCCAGCTTCTCCAGCGCAGCGCGCGCCCGCCGCGTTCGCTCTCGCGCGTTGACCTTCGCGAACACGAGAGGGAGCATCACGTTCCGCTCAGCCGTCTGGCGCGTGTGAAGGTTGAAGTTCTGGAAGACGAACCCCACATGCTGATTCCGGTAATGCGACATCTCGGCGTCTCCGCATCGCGACAGGTCACGGCCCTCAACGACGACACGTCCCGAGGTCGGCCGGTCCAGTCCGCCGATCACGTTAGCCAGCGTGGTCTTGCCGCTTCCCGATGGACCCATGATGGCCACGAAATCACCGTCGTCGATCGACAGGTTCACATGCGACAGTGCCTCAATCCTCTCGTCGCCCAGGCGGTAGGCCCTGGTGACGTCCTCAAGTTGGATCACCGGGCCTCCAGCGGATCCCCCAGCGACCAGTTGGCCACCTCCGGCATGTCCTCTAGATGCTCGATGACGTACTCGTCATGGCGCCTCAGTTGCGACTGGCACCACTCGCGCAGCGCATGAGCGCCGTCGACCGTCCTGCCAGCGCTGCGCAGAGCGTTCATCACCAAGTGGTACCGGCTCATTCCATTGCGCACGACCATGTCGAATGGGGTAGTCGTCGAGCCCTGCTCCTTGAATCCGCGCACATGGAACCGGTCGGCATCGGGGCGTCCGTGGACGATCTCATGGATCGCTCCCGGGTATCCGTGGAAGGCGAAGACAACATCAACTGAGTCCGTGAACAGCTCGTCGAAGTACAGATCATCCATCCCATGCGGATGATCACTGCGTCGGTGCAGAGTCATCAGATCTACGACGTTGACCACGCGCACACGCATCTCCGGTAGGCGCAGCTTGAGGATCTCGGCCGCGGCGACCGTCTCCATCGTCGGGACGTCGCCTGCGCAGGCCAGGATGATGTCGGGGTCGGCCGAGCCGTCGTCCGTGCCTGCCCACTCCCAAGCCGATGCGCCCCGTTCACAGTGTTCAACCGCCTCATCCATCGACAAGTACTGCAACTGCGGTTGCTTGTCGATCACGATCAGGTTCAGGTAGTCGACACTGCGGAAGCAGTGGTCAGCGACGCTGAGCAGACAGTTCGCGTCTGGAGGCAGGTAGACGCGCGCCACCTCGCCGCGATTGGTAATCACGTTCTGGATCAAGCCAGGACCCTGATGGCTGAAACCGTTGTGGTCGTTACGCCAGCACGTGCTCGTCAACAGGATGTTCAGGCTGGGGACGGGCTTGCGCCACTTCAGCGCCGACCCTTCTTCGAGCCACTTCGCGTGCTGGATCGTCATCGAGGCACTGACCATGGCGAATGCTTCGTAGGTGGCGAACAGGCCTTGGCGCCCAGTCAGCGTGTAGGCCTCCAGCCAACCTTGGCAGTTGTGCTCGCTGAGGACCTCCATCACACGGCCCTGCGGGCTCAGCTTCTCGTCGTCGGGGATCACCTTCTCCATCCAAGCCCGGTCGCTGACCTCGAAGACGGCGCCGATCCTGTTGGAGTTCGTCTCGTCTGGGCAGAAGACTCGGAATCCGGTCGGATTGGCCGTATAGATGTCGCGCATGAACTCACCCAGTCGGCGCGTGCTTTCGACTCGCTCGACCGCTGGACCGTCCAGCGCCACCTGATAGTCGCCGAAGTCCGGAAGTGAGAGTGGATGCAGTTCGGCGCCACCGTTGGTGTGCGGGCTGGCGGTCATCCGCAAGTCACCAACCGGGTTCGCCGACAAAACCAAATCGCCTGGGCCGCCGGTGTCATCGAACAGGAACTCCGGGTCGTAGGACTCCATCCACTCCCGAAGGATCCGAAGATGTTCAGGGTTGCCCTTGACGCCTGACAGCGGGACCTGGTGGGAGCGCCAGGAGTCAACTACCCGCACGCCATCCACCTCCTCCGGGCCAGTCCATCCCTTCGGGCTTCGCAAGACGATCATCGGCCACCGGGGCAGGCCCGAGAAGCCCGTCTCCCGGGCGCTTCGCTGAATCTGAAGGATCTTGTCATGGGCCTCCTGAAGAGTCCTGGCGAAGCGATGATGCATGCCGGGCAAGTCGCCGCCTGACACCTCGAGAACCTCGTAGCCATGGCCCTCGAGCATTTTGCGCAGAACCTCGGGGTCCTTGCGCGCGGAGACCGTCGGGCTCGCGATCTTGTACCCGTTCAAGTGCAGGACCGGCAACACTGCACCGTCATGAACCGGGTTCAGGAATGAGATCCCCTTCCAGGAGCCCTCCAGCGGACCAGTCTCGGCCTCGCCATCGCCAACGACCGCCAGGCAGAGCAGGTCAGGGTTGTCGAAGGCCGCACCGAAGGCGTGGACGAGGACGTAGCCCAACTCACCGCCCTCGTGGATCGACCCCGGCGTGGTCACACTGACGTGGCTCGGAATCCCGCCCGGTGCGCTGAACCGACGAAAGAGCGTCTTCATTCCGTCCGCGTCCTGAGGAGTGTCGGGGTAAGCGTCGGTCCAGGTGCCCTCGAGCCAGGACGCCGCGGTCAAAGCCGGACCCCCGTGCCCGGGTCCGGCGAAGTAGACGGTCTGCTGGCCGCGCTCCCTGATAAGTCGTGACATGTGCGCGTAGATGAACGACAGTCCTGGGGAAGTCCCCCAATGGCCAAGTAGACGGGGCTTGATGTTCTCGCTCGTGAGCGGGCGCCGAAGAAGGACGTTCTCCTGAAGGTAGATCTGCCCAACCGTCAGGTACTTGTTCGCCCTCCACCAGGCGTCGATCTTGGCCAACTCCTGATCGTCCAGGAATACGTCGCTCACAGCTCTCCCTGTCGTACGTCCGCCTCCACTCCTGGCTCACAGTCTCGCCAAGCTCGCGGTGCTTCGCCAGTCGCAGCAGTCCGCGCGCATCCGGATAGGCTGCCAACCATCTGGTCCGCGCGGGCCAGGACCATCAGGAGGGACTCGCAGGTGACCGACCAGAGGCTGAACTGGACCGACATGGACGACCTGGCGGTGGATACAGCGCGAGTCCTGGCGATGGATTCCGTCCAGAAGGCGGGAAACGGCCATCCGGGAACAGCGATGAGCCTGGCCCCAGCCGCGTACCTGTTGTTCCAGAAGTACATGCGCCATGACCCAGCCGACCCGGGGTGGATCGGACGCGACAGGTTCGTTCTGTCCTGCGGTCATTCGAGCCTGACCTTGTACACACAGCTGTTCTTCTCCGGCTACGGCCTTGAGCTGGAGGACCTTGAGTCGTTCCGCAAGTGGGGAAGCCTCACGCCAGGCCACCCCGAGTACGGCCATACCGTCGGCGTGGAAACGACTACCGGCCCTCTGGGGCAGGGGCTTGCGACCGCAGTCGGCATGGCGATGGGCGCCCGCTACGAGCGAGGTCTGTTCGATCCGGACGCCGCCCCGGGCGAGAGCCCGTTCGACCATAACGTCTGGGTCCTGTGCAGTGATGGGGACCTAGAGGAGGGCATCACGTCGGAAGCGTCGTCCCTGGCGGGAACCCAGCAACTGGGGAACCTGACTGTTATCTGGGACGACAACCACATCTCGATCGAGGACGACACGGCCATTGCCTTCAACGAAGACGTACTGGAGCGCTACCGCGCCTACGGCTGGCACACCGAGTCCGTCGAGATGTCACCCGACGGAAGCGTCGACACAGCGGGACTCGCCAGAGCCCTCGACGCAGCGGTGGCGGAGACGGGACGGCCATCGTTCATCCGCCTGCGAACAGTGATCGGTTGGCCCGCGCCGAATCTTCGGAACTCCTACAAGGCCCATGGTTCGGCACTGGGAGCAGCTGAAGTGGCGGCGACTAAGCACATCTTGGGGTGGGACCCTCACCTGGCCTTCCACATCCCCGCCGGAGTCCTGGAACACGTTCGCCAGGTGAAGCATCGCGGGGGGGTCGCGCACACTGAGTGGAACGAACGCCTGGATCTGTGGCGCGCCACCAACCCGGACCGCTCAGCGCTACTTGACCGGATCCAGTCCGGCGACCTGCCGACGATCGAAATGCCTACGTTCGAACCCGGCGCATCGATAGCGACACGCAAGGCGTCGGGATTAGTCATCCAGGCGATCGCCGCGGCCCTGCCGGAGTTCGTAGGCGGCTCGGCGGATCTGGCTGAAAGCAACCTGACGACGATCCAGGGTGCGCCTTCATTCCTGCCCGACAGCATCCAGATCAAGTCCGACTCACCTTTCGCCGGACCACATTCGCCCTATGGCCGCGTCTTGCACTTCGGGATTCGCGAGCATGCCATGGGCGCGGCAGTCAACGGCATGGCCCTGTCGGGCTTGCTGCGCCCGTTCGCGGGCACTTTCCTGATCTTCAGCGACTACATGCGCGGCGCCGTTCGCCTGTCGGCGCTCATGCGGGTACCTGTCGTCTACGTCTGGACCCATGACTCAGTGGGGCTCGGCGAGGACGGGCCGACGCATCAGCCGATCGAGCATCTGTGGTCCCTGCGGGCAATGCCCGGCCTGTCTATCGTGCGCCCCGCTGACGCCACTGAAACGGCTGCCGCCTGGCAGGCTGTGCTCCGCCGCCGCGAGCCCGCAGGACTCGCACTGACCCGGCAAGGCGTGCCGACGTTGGCGAGCTCCGACGCCACCTTCGAGGGAGTGGATCGGGGAGGCTACGTCCTTGCGGAAGCAGACGGTGGCGAGGCCCAGGTCCTGCTCCTGGCAACCGGGTCGGAAGTGCACGTGGCTCTGCGGGCCAGGCAGACCCTTCAATCCGACGGCATCCCGACCCGAGTCGTGTCGATGCCGTGTCTTGAGTGGTTCGACGAGCAGGACGCTGAATACCGCGAGTCAGTCCTGCCAACGGGTGTGCGGGCCCGTGTCTCCGTCGAGGCCGGCGCGACGCAGGGCTGGTGGAAGTACGTCGGGGACCACGGCCGGGTGATTGGTATCGACCACTTCGGCGCTTCGGCGGACGGTGCGACCCTGTTCCGCGAGTTCGGAGTTACCGCCGAGGCAGTCGTGGCAGCCGCGTCTGCCTCCCTGGCCTCTGTCGGCAGCTAGGGCCGCGCGCATGTCAAGGTGGGCATTCATGCCGCCCGGTGAGTAGCCTCGCGGCGAGAAGTCGATCGATCTCGGCCTGGTGCCGGGAAGGAGACACCGATGTCGGAGCGCCTGCGTACCCTGGCCGATGCCGGAGTGTCCATCTGGCTAGACGATCTGGACCGTGACCGGCTGCGCTCCGGCGGACTGGCGGACCTGGTTGCCAACAGCTTCGTAACCGGAGTCACCACGAATCCGTCGATCTTCAACATCGCTCTGGCCAGGGAGGCTGGCGCCTACGAGGATCAGTTGCGCGACCTCGCCATCCGTCGGGTCAGCCGAGGCGAGGCAGTTCGTGCCCTCACAGGTGCGGACGTGCGGTCCGCCTGCGACGTGCTCCGGCCCGTTTGGGAAGCCACGAACGGCATCGACGGACGGGTGTCCATCGAAGTCGACCCGCGCCTGGCCCGTAAGACATCCGAGACGGTCGCGGAAGCGCGCGCGCTGTGGTGGGCAGTTGACCGACCCAACACGCTGATCAAGATCCCGGGCACAGTCGAGGGTCTGCCAGCGATATCCGCAGCCCTCGGCGAGGGCATCAGCGTGAACGTGACATTGATCTTCTCCCCCAAGCGCTATGTCGACGTAATGGACGCTTGGCTGACGGGTCTGGAAAGCGCGCAAGCCGCGGGTAGTGACTTGTCAACCATCGAATCAGTCGCGTCGTTCTTCGTCAGCCGTGTTGACACCGCTGTCGACACGCGCCTCAAAGCGATCGGCACGGACACCGCCGCTGGACTGCTGGGCAAGGCCGCCATCGCCAACGCCAGGCTTGCCTATGCCGAGTTCTCCAAGGTGATGGCCAGCCAGCGGTGGCTGGCTCTGGCCGCTGCGGGCGCGAGGCCCCAGCGGCCGTTGTGGGCGTCCACCGGGGTCAAGGACCCCGCCTACGACGACACGCGCTATGTCGTCGAGCTCGTCACCGCCGGCACCGTGAACACGATGCCGGAGAAGACGATGCGGGCGGTCGCCGATCATGGTGTCGTCCATGGCGACACAATCCAGCCGTACCTGGACGACGCGTCCCAGGTGTTCGAAGCCCTGGCGGGAGTCGGGATTGACATGGACGAGGTGTTCACCGAGTTGGAGGACGAAGGGGTCGACAAGTTCATCGTCGCCTGGAACGACCTGCTCGACTCGCTGGAATCGGTCCTGGAGTCCCGGTCGTCGACATGAACCAACGGGCCACCAACCCACTGCGGGACCCACGCGACCGGCGGCTGCCGAGGATCGCCGGACCATGCGGGATGGTGATCTTCGGGGTTTCCGGGGACCTGTCCACCAAGAAGGTCATGCCGGCGATCTACGACCTCGCGAACCGCGGGCTCCTGCCCCCGAACTTCGCTCTAGTCGGCTTCGCCAGAAGGGACTGGACACATGAAGGTTTCGCGCAGATAGTGCACAACGCCGTGCAGGAACATTCGCGGACTCCATTCCGCGAGGAGGTGTGGGCCCAGATCGCCGAGGGCATCCGTTTCGTCGCAGGGGATTTGTCGGACGCCACGGCATTCGTCCAGCTCCGCGACACGCTAGCCGAGCTGGACAGCATCCGAGGAACCGGTGGCAATCACGCGTTCTACCTGTCGATCCCGCCCAAACTCTTCTCTGTAGTCGTGAAGCAGCTGGAGACGTGTGGCTTGAGCACGCCGTCGGGTTCGGCTTGGCGCAGGGTCGTCATCGAGAAGCCCTTCGGCCATGACCTTAGGTCAGCGCAGGAGTTGGACAAGATAGTCGATGAGGTATTCCCCTCATCGTCCGTGTTCAGAATCGATCACTACTTGGGCAAAGAGACGGTGCAGAACTTGCTGGCCGTCCGCTTCGCCAACAACATGTTCGAACCTATCTGGAACAACAACTACGTCGATCACGTGCAGATCACCATGGCCGAGGACATCGGGATCGGCAGCCGGGCCGGCTACTTCGACGGAATAGGTGCCGCACGCGACGTCATCCAGAATCACTTGATCCAGTTGCTGGCCCTGACGGCCATGGAGGAGCCGGTCAACCTCGCGG
The DNA here is from genome assembly GCA_030700225.1 of Candidatus Nanopelagicales bacterium. NCBI lineage: Bacteria > Bacillati > Actinomycetota > Actinomycetes > Candidatus Nanopelagicales > Candidatus Nanopelagicales bacterium. The sequence continues at coordinate 39,250 of JAUYJT010000028.1, forward strand.
CGGAATCCGTGCGCCACGAGAAGGAGAAGATCCTGCAGGCCACTTCGCGGCCAAGGAACATCACTAGGCACACCGCGCGCGGTCAGTACGCGGCCGGCTGGCAAGGCGGCGTTCCAGTCCGCGGCTACCTGGAGGAGCCCGGGATCCCGCCGGACTCCACAACAGACACGTTCGCGGCGATACGGCTGGACATCAACACCAGGCGATGGGCCGGCGTTCCGTTCTACTTGAGGACGGGCAAACGGCTTGGTCGGCGAGTCACCGAGATCGCGGTCGTATTCAAGGCGGCGCCGCACTTGCCTTTCGCGCGGGCGGCCACCGATGGGCTGTCGCAGAACGCCATCGTGTTTCGGATCCAGCCCGACGAAGGCGTGACAGTGCGCTTCGGGTCCAAAGTGCCGGCGACGATGGAAATCCGCGATGTGACCATGGACTTCCAGTACGGGGAGTCGTTCACCCAGTCCTCCCCCGAGGCGTACGAACGCTTGATCCTGGATGTGCTGCTCGGCGACGAACCACTTTTCCCGCGCCGCGAGGAGGTCGAGATGTCCTGGAGGATTCTGGACCCCATCCTGGAGCACTGGGCTAGCAGCGGAGCGCCGGACCAGTACACGTCCGGAGGCTGGGGCCCGAATTCGTCGCACGAGATGCTCGCCAACGATGGTCGCGCCTGGAGGCGGCCATGATCCGACTGGAGAACACGACCAGCCACGCGGTGGCCTCTGCGATCGCTCGGGAACGCCACCGCATGGGGTCTCCGGCGACTGGGATGGTGCTCACCCTCATCGTCATCGCCGATGAGGAGACTCAGGCCGCCGCATCAGACGCGGCCGCCTTCGCGGCACAGGAGCATCCCATGCGCATCCTCGTCGTGATCCCCCGACCGGGACGAAACGCGCCGCGCCTGGATGCCGAGGTAAGAGTCGGAGGCGACGAAGGCCCTGGGGAAGTGGCCAAACTGCGTCTACGGGGGCAGCTCGCCGAACACGGCGGATTCGTCATCATCCCACTGCTGCTGTCTGACACCCCGGTCGTTGCCTGGTGGCCGCACCTCGCCCCGGAAGTGCCCGCATCCGACCTGATCGGGCAGCATGCGCAGCGCAGGATCACGACGTCACCAGCATCGTCCAGGCAGGTCGCCGCTCTGACGTCGTGCGCGACCGGCTACACGCCCGGAGACACGGACCTGGCCTGGACCCAGATCACGAGCTGGCGCTCACTGCTGGCTGCCGCCCTGGACCAACCTCACGGATCGATCACCGGAGTCGAGGTCACGGCCAGGAGCTCCCACGCGGCAAGTCACCTCCTGGCCTCCTGGCTGTGCTGTCGGCTGAAGGCGCCGACGTCCATGATCTCCAGTAAGAATCCGGGGATATCGGGCGTGCGCTTGCTAACCACTGCCGGCGACATCGTACTGTCACGGCCCGACAGAGGCGCCGCTACGCTAACCCGGCCTGGGCTGCCGCCAGCCAAGATCGCGCTCTTGCGTCCGAACGTGGGAGACCTGCTGGCTGAAGAGCTTCGTCGGCTCGACCCGGACGACGTGTACGGCGAGACGCTCAAGTCGCTCCACAAGGTCGGCAGTGGGCGCCTGGACCGCGCGGGGAAGGACTCGTGACCCAAGTCGAGGTCATCGTCCACCCGGATGCCGACTCCTTGGCCGCAGCTGTCGCAGCGAGGTTGATCACGAAGGTGATTGATGCCCAGGCAGCCCGTGAGTCCGCGTCGGTCGTGCTCACAGGTGGCGGCATGGGCACGCGGTCGCAGTCCGCTGTGCTGGCGTGTCCAGCGTCCGCCGCTGTCGACTGGAGCGCTGTCGACTTCTTCTGGGGCGACGAGCGATTCCTGCCATCAGGTCACCCGGACCGCAACCAGACCCAGGCTCAGGAGGCGTTTCTGTCGCCCATAGGCGCCATGGCCGATCGGATCCACGCGATGCCTGCCAGCGACGGCCGCTGGGGCGATGACGTCGAAGCAGCGGCGGCCGGGCATGCTGAGGAGTTGGCGATCCTGGCAGGCGTCGGCGCAAGAGTGCCGCGATTCGATGTGCTGATGCTGGGAGTCGGACCTGACGCCCACGTCGCGTCGCTCTTCCCGGGGTTCCCGCAGACACGCGTCACGTCAGCGACCGTGGTTCCGGTCACGGGCTCGCCCAAGCCGCCGCCAGTGCGGATCAGTTACTCGTTCCCGGCGATAGCGGCCGCCGAGGAGGTTTGGCTTGTCGCGGCCGGCGCCGAGAAGGCAGCCGCGCTAGCTGAGGCGCTCGCGCCCGGCGCGGACCCGACACGCTTCCCCGCGGCAGGTGCCAGGGGACGGCGACGGATCCTCGCGTTGATAGACCGATCAGCGGCTACGGGACTTGCTCACTGACTGCGGCGGCTGCCAGATGCGATGGTCTGCGAATACGGGCTCCGTCTAGAACTCGCCGGAACGTAAGTCGCCCAGAGCCTCACTTAGGATCGCGTCGGCCTCTGAGTCTGTGCGGCGTTCCTTGACGTACGCCAAATGCGTCTTGTAAGGCTCGATCCGCGGCGGGGCCGGAGGGGCCTCCTGGTCCCGCCCAGCGGGGCAGCCGCAGCGCGGACAATCCCATTGCTGCGGAATGTTCGCGCCGCGCAGGAAGCTCGGTGTCGTGACGTGACCGTGAGCGCAGTAGAACGAGATGATCACTTTGGGAGCCGCGTCACCCCGCTCCGCTTCCCCCATCGGGCCCGCGCCAACTCGGCTGCCCCGTATCGCGTGACCACCTGCCATGTGCGCGACTCCTTCCAAGAAGCTGTGCCCGCCGGACAACCCGACGGCACTGGAGCCTACGGCGAAGACCAGCTAATCCTAGGCACGGCGCGCCGGACTTCAGATGCGTTTCCGGCACTTCGGCGAAGACGCGCTCAGTCAGCCAGCGCTGACTTGCAGGCCAAGCCCGATGATGCACGCGGCCCAGACGATTCCGACGATGATCGTGATCTTGTCCAGGTTCTTCTCAGCGATGGACGAGCCGCCCAGACTGCTGCTGATTCCGCCACCGAACATGTCCGACAAGCCGCCGCCCTTGCCCTTGTGCAAGAGCACCAGGGCGATCAGCAGCAAGCTGCTTATCACAAGAAACACCTGCAGAACAATCGTCACAGCTGATCTCCTCGTCGGCCCGGCGAACACACAGAGGCTACCCGACCATGGACGGATGACAGTCCGTGCCCACTCGCAGAAGTCCTGGGCGTGGCCCGCCGCGCGACTATGTAGTGAGCGGTCGCAGGATCGCGTGCTCGGTTCGGAACGTCTCAACACACCCACACGGCCACCGGTAGCCGCCACAACAACCGCAGCCGGGCACTGAGCGGCAGCGCACCGGCCGAGACTACTTCTTCATCCAGGCCTTGGTGTCCTTGCCCGCCGGGCCGGCTTGCCGACCGGCTTCACAGCTGACGACGCCGACGAGAACGCCCCCACCCCAGCGGAATTGATGGCCGCGACACGGAAGGTGTGCGAAGTCCCGTTCGACAAACCGGTGACCACCCGCGACCTAGCCGTGGAGCCTGTGTTGTTGACGACAGTCGACCAGGAACCCGACCCAGCCCTGCGCTGGATCCGATACCCCGTCACAGCCCTACCGCCAATAGACGCCGGAGCCGTCCAAGACACACTCGCCCTACCATCACCGGCCACACCCCGCACCGACCTCGCCGGCCCAGTGTTGACCGCCAGGCTGGCTGAGGATGATGCCGTCACGGTGGGCTGATCTTTCAGCGACGCGAGGGCCGCGTCAGACCTCGTCATGCCGCTGATCATGTGCGTCGTCATAGTGAGGATGTAGCGAAGGATGGGCGACGGCCCCTCCGTTTGTCTTAACGGACACGGAAGGGCCGTCTTGGTGCATAGGTTCGCGGGCATTCCTAGTTGATGCACCGAGGGTGTTTCGCGGGCACTATTCGTGATGCACGCCGGGGACATGACTTGTGTGTTGACCGCCAGGCTGGCTAAGGATGATGCCGTCACGGTGGGCTGGTCTTTCAGCGATGCGATGGCCGCATGGGACCCCGTCATGTAGTTGTTCATGTGCGTCGTCATAGTGAGGATGTAGCGAAGGATGGGCGACGGCCCCTCCGTTTGTCTTAACGGACACGGAAGGGCCGTCGTCTTGATGCATAGGAGTGCACCCGATGATGACAGTAGGGCTAGACGCCCCGGCAGTCGAACGCGACCTGTATTCGGGGTTGTTGGGCTGCCCTGTGGGCGGCTGCGGGGGCTGCGCCCGGTTCCTCCGGTGCCCGCGCCCGCTTCCTCCGGGGCCGCGCCCGGCGGCTTCAAGCCTCACGCCGGGGGTCCCCCAACGAAGTGGGGGACTGGTCTCGACCCCCGGAGGAACCCGTCCCGCGCCCCCGCGTGGCTAGGGCGGGGGTCTTCGCCATCGGTGTCGCGGTGTCGGGGTGACGGTCCACCACGGCTGGGATGGATCGCCTGCGGGGGG
>JAUYJT010000029.1 GCA_030700225.1 Candidatus Nanopelagicales bacterium
GCCGGGTCAAGAGGCGAGGAACCAACACCATCGAACATGTGTCCGATACTAATCGACCCCCCCGACAACCCCACCCAACGACACGGCCAGAAGCAAGAAATCACCCACAACCCGCAGGTCCCCACTGGAATCCGAAGAGCCGCGTTACAACCGTCAATCAACCGATTGGCCAAGGCGGAGTAGAGCAAGCCCGCACGCGCTCACAAAACGTGAGGCACCGGGCACCGCTTCGCGCTCACTTTTGTGTGAGGCACCACGCCCCCCGGAGCGTCACCCCCGTTCCCCGATCAACCCGTGGCAGCCGCGCCCTTGACACGCGACGGGTCGACCGGGATGCCGGGGCCCATCGTGCTGGAGACGGTGATCGACCTGACGTAGCGGCCCTTGGCGCTCGCGGGCTTGGCACGCAGAACCTCGTCGATCGCGGCAGCGTAGTTCTCCGCAAGCGCCTGCTCGCTGAACGACTTCTTGCCGATGACGAAATGCAGGTTCGCGTGCTTGTCGACACGGAACTCGATCTTCCCGCCCTTGATATCCGCGACGGCCTTGGCGACGTCCATGGTCACGGTGCCCGTCTTCGGGTTTGGCATCAGGCCGCGGGGCCCAAGGACCCTACCGAGCCGCCCGACCTTGCCCATCAGGTCCGGCGTCGCGACGGCTGAGTCGAAGTCTGTCCAGCCCCCGGACACCTTCTCGATCATGTCGTCGCTACCGACGAAGTCCGCGCCGGCGGCACGAGCCTCCTCGGCCTTCTCTCCCGCCGCGAACACCAGAACCCGGGCGGTCTTGCCAGTGCCATTGGGCAGATTGACCGTCCCGCGAACCATCTGGTCCGCCTTCCGAGGGTCGACACCCAGACGTATCGCACACTCCACAGTGGCGTCGAACTTCTCCTTGCCGGCTTCCTTCGCCAGCCGCATCGCCTCCGCGGGGCTGTGCAACTTGGTCTTGTCGACGACCGCTACGGCGGCCTTGTAGTTCTTGCTGCGCTTCATCTCTGCTCTCCTTCGCAGTTGTGGTCATCGGGCGACGCTGGCCCTGCCACTGACGGCCCCGGACGATCCGGCGGCCGTACACTCACCGATCAGTCGGCGACCGTCACGCCCATCTGGCGCGCTGTACCTTCGATGATCTTCATGGCGGCATCCACGTCGTTGGCGTTGATGTCCGGCATCTTGATCTCAGCGATCTTGCGCACCTGGTCCCGGGTAACCGAACCCACCTTGACCCGCTGCGGCTCACCGGAGCCTTTGCTGATTCCGGCGGCCTTCAGCAGCAGCTTGGACGCGGGTGGGGTCTTGGTCACGAAGTCGAACGAGCGATCTTCGTAGACGGTGATCTCAACCGGGATGACCTCGCCGCGTTGCGACTCGGTGGCCACGTTGTACGCCTTGCAAAACTCCATGATGTTGACGCCGTGCTGGCCCAGCGCCGGACCGACCGGAGGAGCCGGATTCGCCTGGCCAGCTGTGATCTGGAGCTTGATCAGCGCCGAGACCTTCTTCTTCTTCTTCTTGGGAGCCATTGGTTTCCTTACCTGATAGCTGGATCTAGGTCCGCTCGACCTGATCGAATCGCAGTTCCACCGGCGTGTCACGGCCGAACAACTCGACCATGGCGGTGAGCTTCTGAGCCTCGGCGTTGACCTCCGAGATCGTGGCCTGCAACGTGGCGAAAGGCCCGTCGATGACGGTGACCACATCCGAGACGTCGAAGTCCGTGACGATGGCTGGCTGAGCCGCCACACCGCCGCCGGTACTCACTGAACCCGCGGCGACCGCTGTCTTGGCCGTCTCGGGCGGCTTCAGCATGTGGACGACCTCGTCAATGGTCAACGGATGCGGGTTCTGCGCGCTGCCAACGAACCCGGTGACGCCGGGGGTGTGCCGGACGGCTCCCCACGTCTCCTCGTCCAAGTCCATGCGGACCAGAACGTACCCGGGCAGCTTGATTCGCCTAACACGCCGCTTCTCGCCCTTGCGGAACTCGGTGACCTCGTCCTCTGGGACCTCGACCTGAAAGATCCGGTCCTCGAGGTTCATCGTCTCGCGTCGCCGTTCGAGGTTGGCCTTGACGCGCTTCTCGTAGCCAGCGTAGGAGTGGATCACGTACCACTCGCCGGGCTGCATGATCAAGGACTCGTGCAGGTCAGGCTCCGCCGACTCAAGCACGTCCACGTCGACAGCGCCCTGTAGCGCCTCAGGCTCCGCCGACTCTTGCGCGAGATTCTCGACGGTCTCCTGCGGCACGTCAGCCTCGACGGTCTCCTGCGACACGTCAGCCTCCGCCAGGAACGGATCGATCTGGTCCGACACTTTTCTCAATTCCCTTCGTGACGACGACTACTCGCCGCCGCCTCCGAACGTGAACAGCACTCCCTTACCGAAAACGAAATCCAGCAGAGCCACGATCCCGGCCATCGCCAGCACGAAGACGATGACGACCCCGGTGTACGTGATCAGTTCCTTACGCGTCGGCCAGATGACCTTGCGCAGTTCCGCCATGATCTCGCGCACGAACAAGGACAGCCTGGCGATCAGGCCGAGCTTCTTGTCGGTCTTCGCGGTTTCCGCTTCGCTCACAAACCCTCCACTGCGGACCAGCTCACTGTGGCCAGCTGGCATCTGCTACGCCCCGCGCACGCGGGACTCGAGCAGGGCCGGAGGGACTTGAACCCCCAACCGCCGGTTTTGGAGACCGGTGCTCTCCCAGTTGAGCTACGACCCTTCAACGTCCGGTTCCCGCCCGACTGGTCGGACAATCACCTCGGGCCGTGCACAGCCTCCCTGGGCAGGCTCGCGCGACGGCTCAACGCCGAAGTCGAGTGTAGGCGCACGCGCCGACCTGGGTCCAATCCCCTAGCGGCCAGCTTCGATTCTGCCCCCGAACCGCACCGAAGGGACATCGGGCCGGGGACCCGAACGGGGTGATTCGCCCGGTCGTCGGAGTCGCGGCAGGCGATCACGCCCCGGCGGACTTGGAGCCCGCGCGGGCCCCTGTCAAGATTGGCGCCATGGTGTCCAACACGAGAATCTCCCATCGCATCGGCTCGATCACAGAGTCAGCCACGCTAGCTGTCGACGCCAAGGCCAAAGCTCTGCGGGCGGCGGGACGCCCGGTCATCGGGTTCGGCGCGGGCGAACCCGATTTCGCCACCCCCGACTACATCGTCCAAGCCGCCATCGCGTCCGCGCGCGATCCGAAGTCCCACCGCTACAGCCCGGCCGGGGGCCAGCCCGCGCTGAAAGAAGCGGTGGCTGCCAAGACCGCCCGAGATTCAGGTCTGGTCGTGCCCGCATCACAGGTCGTGATCAGCAACGGCGGCAAGCACGCCCTGTTCAACGCCTTCGCCACGATCATCGACCCGGGCGACGAGGTGCTCCTGCCGTCGCCGTATTGGACGACCTATCCGGAATCAATCCGACTGGCCGGCGGCGTCCCGGTCGATGTGCCAGCGGACGAGTCCACCGGGTACCGGGTGTCTGTCGAGCAACTCGACCGGGCCATCACCGACCACACCAAGGCGCTGGTGTTCGTCTCGCCGTCCAACCCCACGGGTGCGGTGTATTCCCCAGCCGAGGTCGAGGCGATCGGGCAATGGGCGGTGGAGCGCGGCCTTTGGGTCATCACCGATGAGATCTATGAGCACCTCGTGTATGGCGACGCCGAGTTCTCGTCCATGCCGGTCCTGGCACCGGACCTGCTCGACCGCTGCATCGTCGTCAACGGAGTCGCCAAGACCTATGCCATGACCGGGTGGCGCGTCGGTTGGCTCATCGGTCCACCCGACGTCGTCAAGGCCGCGACCAACCTGCAGTCACACGCGACATCGAACGTATGCAACGTGGCCCAAGCCGCGGCCCTCGCGGCGGTGTCCGGGGATCTGGAGGCGGTGGCGTCTATGCGCGAAGCGTTCGACCGAAGACGCCTCACCATGGTCCAGATGCTCAACGAGATACCGGGCATCCACTGTCCAACCCCTGAGGGCGCCTTCTACGCGTACCCGAGCGTCAAGTCAGTGCTCGGCCGCGCGATTCGCGGGCGCACGCCGGAGACGTCCGCTGAGCTGGCGGAAGTGATTCTGGAGGAGGCAGAGGTCGCAGTCGTACCTGGAGAAGCATTCGGATCCCCCGGCTATTTGCGCCTGTCCTACGCCCTCGGCGACGAAGATCTGGTTGAGGGCATCGCCCGGATCGCCGCGCTGCTGGGCTGACTTGCTACAGCTCGCGATCCTGCCTACAGCTCGCAGCCGACAAGAGTGGGCTCGGCCATCAGCACAATGCCAAACTTCCGCCTCACGCCTTCCCGAATCTGACGTGCGAGCGCCAACACGTCGTTGGTAGTCGCGTTGCCGCGGTTCGTGATAGCCAAGCTGTGCTTGCCGGACAGCGCCGCTGGTCCGTCCCCATAGCCTCGCGTGAAGCCAGCCTGTTCGATGAGCCACGCGGCACTCAGCTTGACGCCATCGGGAGCCGGGAACCGCGGAGCATCGCGTCTCAGGTCGGCAGCCCGCGCGGCAGACACCACCGGGTTGACGAAGAATGACCCGACGCTCCACGTGTCGTGGTCATCAGGATCAAGAACCATGCCTTTGCCGCGGCGCAGGCCCAGCACCGCCTCGCGCGTGGCCGACAGCGGCGCACTGTCGCCGGGCGAGACTCCCAGCGCGCGGGCCAGCTCGCCGTAGGCGATAGGACGACAAACCCCTGACTTCGCCAACCTCAGCCGCACTGACAGGACGACGTACCGGTTGGGGTCCCGTTTGAAGACGCTGTCGCGGTATCCGAACGCGCACTCTCCAGGCTCCAGGTCCAGTCTGCGCATGGCCACGCGGTCCCACACGCGCACGAGTTGGACGACTCGCGCCACTTCCTGCCCGTAGGCGCCAACGTTCTGAATAGGCGTGGCGCCCGCGCTCCCAGGGATGCCAGCCAGTGCCTCGATGCCAGCGAGCTCGGCGTCCACCATCTCGGACACGACACGGTCCCAGTCCTCGCCAGCGGCAACCATCACGTCGGAACACTCACCTTGGGCGGCCACCTCGATCCCGGTTGTCCGCACCAGGACAGTGGTCCCCGGCCAGCCATCGTCGGCGACAACAACGTCGCTGCCACCACCCAGAATCAGCAGGGGCTCGGAGTCGGCATCAGCCCGCGCGACCGCCGAGATCAGCTCCTCCTCCGTATGGGCGCGGACGAGAGTCTTGGTAGGGCCTCCCACGCGCAGCGTCGTCAGACTGCTCAGGCGTACTTCTGGTCGGCTGGTCACGCGAATCCGATTCCGCTGCTCAACGCCACTGGATGAGCGCCGCGGCCCGGTCGGTCCATCAACTCAGGCGAGCTGCGCGACGATCGTGGCCTTGTGCATCACGTCAACCGGCCCACCATCGCCCGGACTTGTGACTTCGAGTCCCACCCTGACCCGCCGGTCGGGGAGCTTCTCCAGAACCCGGCCAGCTACGGACAGCACGGCTCCCCGGTCATCATCAGGGACTACGACCGGTTTGCTGAACCTCACGGAGTAGGACACCACCGCACCGGGATCCGCGACCCACTCGGTGACCAGGCGCGCCGCCGTGGCCATGGTGAGCATGCCGTGGGCGATCACGTCCGGCAGGCCGACCTGGTTCGCATACCGAGTGTTCCAGTGGATCGGGTTGAAGTCCCCGCTCGCCCCGGCGTACATCACCAGATTCACGCGCTGCAAGCGCACTTCCAGCTTCGGCAGTTCGGTCCCGACTTCCACGTCGTCGTAGGAGATGATCGCGCTCATGGCTGCGCTCCCGCCGTGCCGCGAGAGACTATGACTTCTCGCGTGGTGACAACCAGCTCTCCATCCGAGGTCCTGACTTCGCTCTTGGCGGTCAGAAACTCGTTGCTACCCGAAGCGTGAATGTCGTCGATGACTGTGCTCACCGTCAACCGATCGCCAGCCTGGATCGGGCGCACGTAGTCGAAATGCTGCTCCCCATGGACCACCCGTCCGTAGTCGAGCCCCAGGTCCGGGTCGAACATGGCCAGCGCCAGGGACTTGATCGTGAGAACGAACGGGAATGTGGGTGGCGCGATCAGATCGTCGTGGCCGAGCTCGCGCGCCGCGTCAACGTTGTGGTACGCGGGATTGAAGTCCCCGATCGCTGTCGCGAATTCGCGGATCTTCTCCCGGCCAACCTCGTACACCGGCGCCTTGGGGTAGGCCTTGCCAACGAAGGACTGGTTGATAGCCACTACATGCCGCCGATTTGCCCACCGGTGACGGGAATCGTCACACCGGAGACGAAGTCCGAATCCGCAGAGCACAAGAAGGCGGTCACCTTCGCTATGTCGTCTGGAACTCCCAGCCGACCCAACGAGATCATCGCCCTGGCGATATTGCGCATCTCCTCGGGAATCCCTTGCGCGTCACCGGGGCCTTTGGCGGCCGTCATCCGCGTTTCGATGAACCCCGGAGCCACGGCGTTGACGTTGATCCCGAACGGCCCCAGTTCCCTGGCCAGAGTCTTGGTAACCGCTATCAGGGCGCCCTTGGCCGCCGTGTAGTTGAACTGGCCCGGATTGCCCATGATGGCCGCGACGCTTGAGGTGAAGACGATCTTGCGGTGGTAGGCAGGACTGCCCGTTTCCTTGATCTCGGACTTGGCCACCTCGCGGATGTGGGGCATGGCGGCCAGCGTGGTGTGGAAGGACGTTCGCAAGTTCGCGTCCAAAACGACATCGAACAGATCATCGCTGAGCCCGTGGAACATCCGATCCCTGGTCACGCCGGCGTTGTTGACGACAATGTCGAGCTTGCCGAACTCGTCGACAGCAGCCCCGGTGAGGCGGCGAGCCTCCTCCATCTCCACCGTGTTGGCGACTACGCCTAGCGCCGATCCTCCAGCGTCCCTTATCAGCGACACCGTCTCGGCTGTCGGCTCCTCATCGATGTCGTTGACGACAACAGCCGCCCCATCCGCCGCTAGCCGCATCGCCGTGGCTCTGCCGATTCCGCGACCTGCGCCGGTGACTATCGCTACCCGGTCATCGAGTCGTCCCATCTCGCACCTCCTAGCGTGCCAACTCCCCTATGAAGGGGACCACTCCCCCGGCCGAACCTACCCGGCCTGACCGGCTCCAGGACCGCCCGGGTCGGGCTGCCTGCTGCCTCGTCTGGTCCTGACCGCGCTATCGCCGACGTGAGCGAGGCCGCTGGTCTCGCGCCAGAAAGCCGGTCGCGCCAGGGCGCGGCAGCGAACCCCATTTGAGGGCTGCGTCCAGTGCGACGACGAGCGCGCCGACGAACCCTCGGTTTGACGGGAAGGTCAGGTTGGCGACGTAGACGATCCCCGAGTGTGTCCGTCCGTGCTGCTGCCACAGCCGGTCCAGGTCAGCGAAGTCGTGGATGTTCCGGGTTACGACGATCCGCTGCTGCGAACTCGCGAGTTCCAGGACCTGATCATCTGGCATTCCTCGTAGGGCCGGGTCAGCGGCTGTCGATGCGACATCGTGTCCGCGGCGAGTCAGCTCATCCGCGATAGCGCCTGACAGCTGTTCATCGAGCAGAAGTCGCTCGGTCACTGCGCTAGCAATCGATGCGAACGCTGAACGGCGGCCATCTGTGTGACTTCCGCTCGCTGGTTCGCAGCGATGCTCTCTTCGATTTCGTCTGGCCAGGCAGCCCAGTAGCTGACGGCGGTGTGAACGAGGCGCGCAGCGATGCCCGTGTTCTCGCTGACCAGGTCAACGAGTTCGGATTCGGAAAGGCCTGGTTCCGCGCGCTTGGTTGAGTTGATCGCCTCCACGACCTCCCAGACATCTGGTCCCGCCGCGAGGCCGGCCCGTCGTCCAGTCGGTCCGTCCCGAAAGACGATGCCTGGGTAGTCCGCCATCCGCAGTCCCTCGTCGATGAGTTGCGCGGCGACTGTGGCCGGTTTGCCGCCTGGGTAGCGAGTCGCTCGTTCGCGCAGACGTCTCAGGACCGACGCGCTGAGTCGAATCGACCGGGGTTCACTGGCGCTCATAACTACACTGTAGCGCCCCGTAGCAGTTTGGACCTGCCAGGTTGCCCTTCACATCCCGTGATGGCTCAAGCTGAACCGGCCCCGCTGGAGGGAAGTGTCAGCGGGTTTCCTTGTGAACCGTGTGCTTGCCGCACTTCGGGCAGAACTTCGACATCTCAAGTCGGTCCGGATCGTTGCGCCGGTTCTTCTTGGTGATGTAGTTGCGGTCTTTGCACTCCTGGCAGGCCAGGGTGATCTTGGGGCGCACATCTGTGGCCTTGGCCATTGGGGCCGCCTTTCAGTTTCGGGCGTTGTCTCCTTGCGAGCCCGGCGGACTCTCGCGAACCGACCGGATCAGTAGCGGAGGCCGGACTTGAACCGGCGACACAGCGATTATGAGCCGCTTGCTCTACCTGACTGAGCTACTCCGCCGAGGCTCCGGACCGGTCCGGGGCCTGATCACAAGGGCATTCAGTTGTTACATGCCGGGTGTCCGACATGGAGCCCCAGTAGGGAATCGAACCCTAGACCTTCTCCTTACCATGGAGACGCTCTGCCGACTGAGCTACTGGGGCGAGCAGCGTTCAGATTACACCGGGGGGCAGCGTCACCGGAACTTCGCGGACCGTGCGCCAAGCTGACAGAAGCGGCACCCCCAACCCCACCGGATGAGCCTGGTCCGTGAATCATGGATGCCAACGACTCAAAGGATTGGCTATCAACCACAGCGCTTCTTCGCGGAAGGCCAGCCTGGCTGACGCGTTCCGCCCCATCTGGGGGTCACGCGGACCCTCGCGCCTGCGTGGTGTCGCGCGTTCTCGAGCCGCTGCCCGAACCGTAATCTTCGTGGCGTCGCTGGGGCTAGTAGCGGCGGGGTGCTCAGCCGACACCGGCGGCGAACCCGAATCAACGACAGCCGCCCCGACTGCCACCAGCTCCACTGCGGGCCCTTCGATTCCTCGGCCAGAGCCGTCCCCCATCCCTACGCCCAAGCCCGCGAAGCCGGTGCGCGGCCTCAAGGGAAACACCAGCAACGCCATCGCCTACGCGCCACTGTCCAACCCCGACGACATCACGGTGGAGGGCAGCGTCCCAAGCAGCCGGGCGTGGTCAACCTCCAAGGTCCTCGTGGTGCTTGCCTTCATCGACACGGTCGCGGATGGCAACCCCGACAACCTGTCCGCACACTGGAAGGCACGGATCAAGTCGGCATTGACCGCCTCCGACATGAACGCGCTGCTTCAGATTCGTGCTGCCATTCCGGGAGGGTCAGGAACGCCCATGACCGGAATCCTTCGCTCGATTGGTGACACCGAAACGTCCGCCCCCGACAGCAGCGAGGGGTCCATGCAGTGGAGCATCCGAAACCAGATCCGCTTCATGGCCGCCCTATACAACGGCGAAGTCGTCTCCAAGAAGGCCAGCAGGTACGTGCTTGGCGAGATGCACCCGATCAAGGCCCACAGTTGGGGACTGGGAACGATAGGAGCGAGCGCTTTCAAGGGTGGTTGGCTCGAGCCGTACACCGAGACCCGTCAGATGGGCATCCTTGGCGACTATGCCGTTGCCATCATCACGGCTGGGGTCGGACCCGCCGAACTGCAAACCGACGGGGACTGGGCGCACGTGCGGCAGATGAACAAGTTGGCAAAGATTCTCAAGGCTCAAGTCGACGCGGCCTCAGTGCGCTCCACAGTCGAACAGAACGCTCCTCGCTCGCGCTAACTGGGGGACAAGGGGGAGCCGACCCATCGCAGGACGGCAACATCACGACGTGGCGGGTACTGGATTCGAACCAGTGTAGGCAATGCCGACGGTTTTACAGACCGCTCCCTTTGGCCGCTCGGGCAACCCGCCAATGTCCCTGGGGGTCCCCCCACCTTGTGGGGGAGGGACCGGCGAAAGGCTACTCCCCTTTCGCCTCCCATCGAAATGGGGTGCCCTCACTTGGGAAAGGCTCTCCGGCGCATCCGTGAGCGAGATCAGGCCCGAGTTTCGCGCTCTTGACGACCATATCGGGTCGATCGCAGTCCAGGAACCCGACAAAATGGACACGTAGATCCTTCAACGGTGCACTCCCGCCCGCGCCCAGGTGCGCTGTCTCTCCACAGATGTGTCAGGAGAGCCATAGTTGAATCGCTAAAAAGCCCGGACCGGCCGCACGCGGTAGGTGTTGCCCTCGCTGACGTTGAACTGGTCGCCATCGTCGAAGAACTGGAACCACGCGTAGCTCGCACTGCCCTGCGACGAGGACCAGCAGCCGTCATCGCCGAACCCGCCAACAGTGGCTTTCTGTGCGTACAACTGATTCAGTTCATCCTTGGACGGTAGGAACCAGTCATTCTTCCCGCCACCGGCGTGGTTCTTCGCCGCCCACGCCGCCGGAGCCTTCTCCGGTGTGTCACACGCGGTATTACTGGTTATCGCGGTCGTGTTCGCCTCCCCCGTACC
>JAUYJT010000030.1 GCA_030700225.1 Candidatus Nanopelagicales bacterium
CCTTGCGCTGACTCATGTTCAATCCCATGTCTGAGGGTGGCCCGACCCCAGGTAAGCCGACCTCGAAGACACGCTCTACGCGGGCACTTCCAAATGAGGCAACGACCCCACCTACGCGGGCATCTGGGATGAGTCAACGCGGGAGTAATGCGAGGCGCTATCAAGGCGCCTAGGATCAGGTCGACCGGCCGAGTGCCACCATCGCCTCTAGGACTGAGCAATGCGCCTTGCGAAGTGGATCATCGTGGCGTCGGCTGTGCTGACCGTCGTCGCGCTCGCTGCCATCGTCGTGATGCGGTTCGCGGTCCCACACGTCGCGGCCCCGCGGGAACGGGCGACTACACAGACGGACCCCGGCTTGGCCGATCTTCTGGGGGAGCCCAAGGCTGACACGGGCAGTCCCCCAGTGATGATCCGGTCAGTGACCGTGACCTCTACCAGTGAAGGGGTTCGGTACATCGTTACGCCCACGCGGGCCGGTCGGCTCGCGACGAGTGACTCTCTGGGTTCCGCGTGGCAGCAAGCCGTAGCCAAGGGCGTTCCGGAGCGGCCGGGTCTGAGACAGCAGTTCATGTGCCACCCGCTGTCCATCGTGGCGCGAGCGAAGCCGACCTGGGATCTGGAGGACTGGCGACCAACGGTTGGCCTGACCAAGACGATGTTGGCAGGGTGCAATCCGTTCTGACCGGTCGTGGCTGACGGTCGCGGGCGGCGGTCGCGGGCGGCGGTCGTTACTTCGCTGACGGCGCATCTCCGAAACGGCGGGGCGTTTCGAACCAGCGACTGTACCGCTGCGTGAACAGGGCGGGAATCCCTCCCGAATGCAGGAACACGACAGGCCCATCGGGAAGTTCGCCGGTCCGGCACCACGAGATCAAGGCGGCCATCGCCCTGCCTGTGTAGACGGGGTCCAAGACCAGACCAGTCGTGCGGGCGACGAGCCGGATCGCGTCACGCACCTCCAGCAGGGGAGCTCCGTATGGCGCGCCGGCCTGACTGGCGTCGATCCGAATCTGCCCGCTCGGCGCTGGGCGACCCACAAGGTCCGCCGTCGCACCGAGTAGGCCCAAGACCCGCTCGCTGAGGTCCGGGAGCGCCGCCGCGTCGACACCGATGACGCGATCGCATGAGCCAAGTCCTACCGCCAGGCCGGCCATCGTGCCGCCCGTCCCCGCCGCGCACACAACCGTCGCGCCGGGCACGGCGACCTCAATCTCATCGGCCGCCGTGACGTAGCCCGAGGCGCCGAGCGCGTTCGAGCCACCGAGCGGGATCACGTAAGGCCGATGCCCCGCCGCTTTCAGTTCGCGCTCGACCTCGGCGGCGGTGCCGTCGCGGTCGTCGGGCCCGCACCACACGACTTGGACCCCGAACAAGTCGTCCAGGATCAGGTTTCCCTCAGGTTGGTGCGGCTGGTGCTGTTCATGCAGCGTTGACATGACGGCGACGCATTCGAGGGATTGAGCTCGCGCAGCCGCTGCCGTCGCCCGAATGTGGTTGCTTTGGGCCGCGCCGCTGGTGACCAAAGTGTCAGCGCCAGCGAAGATGGCGTCGGCGACTAGGTACTCAAGTTTGCGGGCCTTGTTGCCGCCGCCAGTCAGCCCGGTCAAGTCATCGCGCTTGACGAACAGCCGACCCGCGGGGAGCCCGACCGCTTCGGCGAGATGATCGATCGGCTGCAGCGGCGTGTTCCTGGCCGCGAAATCGACTCGCTTCGTCACGGCCCTATTGTCCCCGCCCAGGGCGCCCTGTCCACCGGGGGACACCAACGTCAACGAAGGTCTTCGATCGATGACTGCCGCGCGACGGTATCCGCGAGGTCCGCCAAAGTGCCCGCTGGATCCGCGAGCGCGGCCGTGATCGAGCCGCTGTGTTCGACTACCGAGTACGCGGCGGTGATCCCGCTCTTCGAGCACTCGTCCGGACTGACGGTCACTTGGCCTGCGAGCACAACGGTCGGCCGGCCAGCGCCTGCGGCCGTGGAGGCGACTCCGCTGACGAGCTTGCCGTGCAGCGACTGCCAGTCGAAACGTCCCTCGCCCGTGATGACGAGGTCCGCTTCTTGGCACCGATCCGCTAGTCCGATGGCGTCGATCACGGCGGCGGAACCTGGCACGATCTGGGCGCCTATCTGGAGCAAGCCGAAGCCGAGTCCACCCGCCGCCCCGGCGCCGGGGACGTCGGTGAGATCCGCGCCGTCCGCGGCTCCGGCTCCGGCTCCGGCTCCGACTCCGGCGGCCCCGGCCCCGGCAGCGTCCGCCCAAGCGGCCATCGCGGCCTCCAGCTCGCGCGCCTCGTCCTCCGAAGCCCCCTTCTGTGCGGCGAACCCGAAGCTCGCGCCTTGGGGGCCGAGCAGCGGACTGTCGACGTCGGTTGCGGCGACAAGTTCGACTCCGCGCAAGACCTCGCGGGGGCGTGCTAGATCCACCGTCCCCACGTTGCGCAGCGTCAGACCTCCGGCACTGAGCAAGGCGGTCGCATCCGATCCGTCGGGCCCAGTCGCTCGCGCGCCAAGCGCGGCCAGCATCCCCGCACCACCGTCCGTGGTGGCCGAGCCGCCGAGGCCGATCACGATCCAGCGTGCCCCCAGAGACACTGCCTCGCGAATCAACTCACCCACACCGCACGTCGTCGTCAAGCCGGGGTCGCGGAGGTCGCGCGCCACTAGAGCCAGGCCGCAGGCTTGCGCCGATTCGATATAGGCTTCGGGGCCGGTAGCGCTATGGACTATCAGCACCTGCCCGGCGACAGGGCCTCGCATTGGGCCGGATACGACAACTTCTCGGATGTCGCCTCCCAGCGCGACGTGCATCACTTCGACAAACCCCGGCCCGCCGTCTGACATGGGCGCGGTGTCGATCGCGTCCCCCGGACGGGCGTGCGACCAACCGGCCTCGACGGCCGCAGCCGCCTCGCCGGCCGACAAAGTGCCAG
The DNA here is from genome assembly GCA_030700225.1 of Candidatus Nanopelagicales bacterium. Classification (NCBI taxonomy): domain Bacteria; kingdom Bacillati; phylum Actinomycetota; class Actinomycetes; order Candidatus Nanopelagicales; species Candidatus Nanopelagicales bacterium. The sequence continues at coordinate 2,935 of JAUYJT010000030.1, forward strand.
CGAACTTGTCCACAGCGATGAGCACTCGCACCCGTGCGACGATAGCCCCAGGAACGCCCAGCGGGAGGCCCTGGCAGTGACTCAACTCGTACCATCGATCTTCGCCGGGCCCGGGCGCGACGGCGATTTCGCGTGGATGATCAAGCAGCCGCGGTTCTCGGACGCGTTCTTCCTGTTCAACGACGACGAAGGCCGGTTCGCCCATCACCGGCGGAATGTCGGCACGGACCACACTTGCCCGCGCGGCGCGGGCAACGCCGTGATCCGGCCGTATCAATGCCGCAGACCGCCTCGCGCCGCCGGGATACCGACCGGCGCGAGGGGTCGGGGATACTCCGCCCTCACGCCAGAGGTTGAGCGCGTCATCGACGAAGCGGTCGCGACCGCCGTCGCCGACGCTCGCGCTTCGGGGGCGCAGCGGGTGTTCTACAGCGCCGCCGATTCGACCGGGGGTCTGGGCACAGGCATCTTCCAGGTCGCGCCCGAGGTGAAGGAACACATCGTTCAGCGCCTGCGGTCGGCGTTCGCCGGCGACTAGCCGGTCCAGCGGGATGGTGACCAGAAGACCCGCCCCGGCCCAGGCTCCGGCCCGGCCCGATAGCTCCCTGGGCGCCCCAGATCGGCTGCGCAGTCGCGGCGAGCTGTTCAGAGCGGGGAGTCCAGGTCGAGCGCCCGGATCACGGCCGAGCCGACCTCCCGGCTGAGTTCGTGAGCGATCTCGCCGCGACGGGATCTGAAATGCCCCGCCCGCACAGTCTGCAGGTCGGTGACGTTGATGAAGCTGTCGTCGCAGCCTTCCTCGGGCCCAACCGGGATGTGAGTCGACGCCGGACCCTCAGTGTGGGTGATCACAGCCACCGTGTACGCCCCGAGCCTGGCCAGCAGAATCTGATTGGTCAGCACCAAGCCCGGATGGCGGCCGATCCGGGGGAAGTCAATGTCCCATATCTCCCCGCGGTTGATCACGGCGAGATTGAGTTGTCCACGACGGCCCTGGGTCCGTAGAAGTCATCGTATTCATGCGCTAGGTGGCGCTGGCGGGCTTCATGCTCTAGGAAAGGCAACACGTGCCGGATCGCCTCCGACCGGGTCAAGCCAAGCTCACGGCGTGCCTGATCGTATCTGTCGGAGTCCGTGCCGAGCCTCGCCTGCCACACGTCATTGGTCTTAGTGCTCACCTGTGAAGTATACAACGCGAATACAGCAGAGTCCGTGTCACCGTGGACCCGCCGGAGTGGTGCCCGCAGAATGCGAGGCAGCCCGCTCGAAAGCACCGTGCGTGGCCCGCCGGGAGGGGGGGAGATCACCATGCCCAATCCGCACGCCTGTGAGACGCGGTTCGGCCCCTATGCGGTCCGCTGGATCGAAGAACGGCCCGGGCTGCGCCCGCGCACGGTCCAGCTGTACGAATGGACCTACCGTCGACATCTCGCCCCATCGTTCGAACATGCGCGTGTTCAGGCGATCAGTCTCGCGATGGTGCGCACTTGGCGGGCTGACTTGATCCGGTCCGGTGTGTCCGGTTCACTCGCCGCCAAGGCCTACCGACTGCTGCGGGCGATCCTTGGCACCGCCGTCGACGACGATCTGATCGAGCGGAATCCATGCCGGATACGCGGCGCGGGCGTGGAGTCTCCCAACGAGCGACCGGTGCTGACCACCCAGCAGGTCTTCGCGCTCGCGGACCTCATGCCAGCGCGGCTGCGATGCATGGTGCTCATCGCCACGTTCGCCAGTCTCCGCTACGGCGAGGTGGCCGCGCTGCGGCGCCGGGACCTGGACTTCGGCGCCGGGACCGTCCGGGTCAGCCGCACTCTGACCGAGATCCGCGGCCAGGGGCTGGCATTCGGGCCACCCAAGTCTCGCGCCGGGGTACGCACCGTCTCAGTTCCGAATGTGGTCATGGGTGACCTGGCCGACCACCTGCACGCCTACATGGAGGAAGATCCTCAGGCCCTGGTGTTCACCGGCCCCAAGGGCGCGCCCATCCGCCGGGGCAACTTCAACTCCCTTGCCAGGTGGAAGGAGATCGTGCGGACGATCGGCGCCGAGGGGCTCCACTTCCACGATCTGCGCCACACCGGCAACATGTTGGCAGCGGCCGCCGGCGGGTCGACCCGGGACCTCATGGCGCGCATGGGGCACAGCTCGATGACCGCCGCCCTGCTCTACCAGCACGCCACAGCCCGGGCGGACCGGCACATCGCCGACCAGCTTGACAGCCAGGTGCGGGCCGCGCGGCAACGCGGAGACTCCTAGGCCCGGCCAGGCCGACACCAAGCCGGGCGTCCTGACAGCGAACCCAGCTGTCACCGCGCACCTTCGCCAGGACTTCCGCACCAGATCCGCCCGCCAAGCCGATCGCGGCGACATGCCGAGCCGGGTGTCCCGCCGCGGTTAGCTCATCCGCCAGCCGCCTTGAAAGACACTCATCGACGAGGAGCTTCATGCACTGGTTGGGAACGGCAGTTCCCGCGTCTCTACCTCAGCCGCCGCGAACCGCAAGGCCTGCTTGATCGCTTCCGCGTCAAGCTGGGGAAACTCGGCGAGAATCCCGGCGACGTCCCAGCCGGCGGCGACCATGGAAACGACCGTTGCTACGGGGATCCGGGTACCGGCGATGCGAGGCCGACCAGCCATGATCGCCTGGTCCACGCGGATTCTGTCGAACATGCCCACACGGTACTTGGGCAGAACAGGCTTGGGGTAGTCCTATGGAGCCTCAGCGCTCTGGCCCCAGGTGCCTGGACACCCGCTCAGACTCCCCGAGGATGTCAGGTCGCCTTCACCCCAGCCAGGTGATGCGAAGGTGAGTAGCCGGGGGGAGTTGCACCCCCCGGCTACTCACCTCTGCACCATCCGGCCGCGAGCACACGCTCAGAATCCGCGCGCGCGAGCCTCGCGCAGAGGTCCGTAGCCGCCGCAGTGCTAGACAAGCGGCCGGATTGGCAGCGTTCGCCCGCGAATTGCCACTGGCCGCTGGCGCGCTGACGGACATAGCGCTTGCCGCTAATAACGCGTGTCGTTACTATGGTCACGGTGATCAGATCGTTTCGCGACACCGCCACGACGCGAGTCTGGACGCGCCAACACGTGCCCCGGTGGAGTCCGCAGCTCCAACGCGCTGCTCGCCGGAAGCTCGTACAACTCAACAGCGCCGTGACGATTGAGGACCTGCGGGTTCCTCCAGGCAATCGTCTCGAAGCACTCTCGGGAGCTAGGGCCGGCCAGCACAGCATCCGGATCAACGACCAATGGCGATTGTGCTTCACATGGACTGAAGGCGGACCTGAGAACGCCGAGATCGTTGACTACCACTGAACGGAAAGGAGCGCAGCTGATGAACATGGACCATCTGACGCCGATACATCCCGGCGAGGTCTTGCTCGAGGACTTCCTGGGCCCATTGAGCATGAGCCAGTACCGGCTTGCCAAGGCGATCGGTGTTCACCCCAGGCGGATCAACGAGATCGTGCATGGCACGCGCGGCATCACGGCCGACACTGCTTTGCGGCTGGCGCGGTTCTTCGGTACGACCCCACAGTTCTGGATGAACATGCAGGACCAGTACGAACTCGATTCCGAAGAAGATCGGCTTGGTGAGTCGCTGAGCCGCATCGAGCCAATGCCGCGGCGCGTCGGCTGACCGAAGTTCGGCCCTGCGCGGGCGGGTCACAAGAGCCGGGCGTTGACCGCGAATGGTGCGATTCGCGAGGAAATCAGCCTGGAGCGGGTGACTAAGGGACCCCCAGCTCGCGGGGGAGAATCGAACCCGCACTGTCGACTTAGCAAGCGCATGGACGTGCTCGTGGGCCGAGGGATGGGCGAGGACGGGGCGGACCGCAGCCACCGCTGAATCACCGTGATTGACCGCCGCTTGTGGCACGAGGATCGCGCGCCCACGAGTCCTTAGTGTTGGGGAAGGACGCGACCACGCAAGAGAGCGTCGGACCGCCCGACCGCTGCGATCTAGGGGGTACTCTGTCTTTACCTACTAGGTAAAGCCAGAGTACCCTGGACAGACCGGGGAGCAGGAGGGTCACGTGAGCCGCGAGGAACGGGGAAGCTTCTGCGATGGACGTCTACTTCCAGACCAAAAGGCTAGCGGACCTGTGCAACGACGGAAGGAAGCTGACCAGGAAGTACGGGAAGCGGGTGGCTGAGACGACAGAGGCCCGACTCCAGCAGTTGGAGGCAGTGAGATCACTGGAGGAGCTCCGCGCCCTGCCTGGTAGATGGCATGAGCTGAGCGCCAACCTCGCTGGCATGTGGGCGGCCGACGTCGCTGGCAAACGAGACAGGCTTCGACTAATTGTGCGGGAGGAGTCAAGAACAGATACCGACAATGCTGGCCAAGACAATGACCCCGCTGCCTTGGTGGTGGCACTTTCGGATCATTACGACGACCTAGGGAGGTGACGATGTACAAGTATCGACCGGAGAATGCAGTTCCCGCAGGTAGAGACATCCGCGATTGGGCCGAAGAACACGGCCTACGCCAGGGTGACCTAGCCGCACGTCTTGGCCTGTCCGAGAAGGGTCTGTCACAGATTGTTACCGGCAAGGCACCGTTGTCGCGCGCGACGGCTCAGCGCCTTGGACTAGTGACGGGGATTTCCGCCAGTTACTGGAACAGGCGGGAGCTGGTATATCGAGAACACCTTGATCGCCTCGGCACTCCGAGCTTGGACGCGGAACAGGCAGACTGGGTCGCTTGCTTCGACACAAATGAACTGAAGAAGCATGGGGCTATCACAGCGACCGGACGTGACAAGCCGTTGCAGTGTCGAGAACTGCTGAGTTTCTTCGCGGTTGCCTCCCCTGCGGCGTGGGAACGGGTGTGGCAGAAGCCTCAAGCGGCCTTCAGGCGCTCGAGAAGGCTGCAAGCGACCCCCCATATGGCCAGCGCCTGGCTGCGCTTCGGCGAACGCGAGATCACGACGTGGCCTAGCTTCTACTCCCAGCATGACCTAGAGAGGAGTCTTGAGAGACTGCGCCAGCTGACACGGGAACCAGACCCGAAGGCAGCCGCCCGCGCTCTCCACTCTCACTTGTGGGAAGCCGGGGTCTCGCTGGTCTTTGTCCCAGCATTTCGCCGTGTGCCGATCGCCGCAGCCACACGCTGGTTCAATGGTCGCCCAGTGATCCAGATGTCGGATAGACATAAGACCGATGACCACTTCTGGTTCTCCTTCTTCCATGAGGTGGGGCACGTTCTTGAGAGTCCGACGATTGACACATTGGAGGGGACGGAATCCATAGAGATTGAGCGGCAAGCCGACGCTTTCGCCGCACAAGTGCTGATACCGGGTGCACTTCCAAGGCTCCGAAGACTGTCCGACATCGAAGAGTACGCAGAAGGAGTTGGAGTCAGTGCAGGCATCGCCGTGGGACGGCTTCAACATGAGGGAAAGATCCGCCGCGACGTGGGTAATCGGCTGAAGAGCAAGGTGTCGGACCTCGTTCGAGAGCTGACCGTGCTGCAGAGGGTTGCCGCCCAGCCTTGAGCCGTCGGCGACGTGCGGAGCGTCAGCGAAGCATCTCGCCTTAGGCCGAAGTTACGTGGGGTTGGGCGGGTGTTTCCCCTAGTGGGGCGGGGTTTTCCGGTTTTTCGTGGGGGTGGGTTCTGGCTACTTTCCCAGTACGAGGGGGATGGGTTGGCCGAGCAGGGCGAAGGCCCGCCGTTGGGTGGGGGTGGGGATGGCCAGGAGATCGAATCCGGTGGTGTTGTTCCCGGCGATGCGTATGTGGTTTTGGGTCAGGGTCGCCAGGTGGGCCAGCAGGCCGTTGAAGCTTTGGGCGGGCAGGCCGTCGCCGGTGGTTTTGGTCGCGGCTTTGCGGTCGGCCGCCTCGGAGCGGCGCGCCGGGGCGACGGGGTTGTCGGGCTGGGGCCGGTGTTCGTCGGTGGGGCCACTTCAAGCTGGCATTCCCACCCCACTAGGGGAAACACCCGCCCAACCCCAGGTAACTTCGGTTTAGAGCTAACGCGACTGGCTCGGACAGGCCAGGCTTACGGCGACGTGCGGAGCGAAAGCCAAGCACCGCGCCGGAGGTCCGGCAGCGGCGGCGAAGCCGCCGCCTTGATCTTGTATAGGTCAATCCGGAAGTGTCAGTCCAAGAAGGGGGTCACGAGTCGCTATCCGGCCAGAGTTCCCGCCATCCAGATGGGAAGCCCATGGCTTCGTACGACACGGGACCTCCGACGGGAAACTGCGCCAAGAGGTCGATCATGCTGAGCTCCCAGTCAGGATTCCGTTCGATCGGTCGCAGCAGATGACGAAGGGCCAGGAGTGGCGCGTAGATCCGTGACTGGCCGTGCACAACGGCGCCGGAAGCAACGAGATGGTCAAAGTCTCGATCATCGCCCCTTGGAGGCACCGCTGGGCGACGATCCATATTGCGGTTCCAAAGCCGGGCGTGGTGGGCACACACGTTGCGTACATACGTCAGACAATGGAGCCATGAGGCTACAGTGCCTGGTTTGCTGATTCCGAAGCGACGAGCGATCTGCTCTCGATCCGAGTACGTCAATCCGCCGTAGAGCCGCGACAGCCGGGCCAGGCTCATGAGCTCCACGGCCATCCATATCGGCAACCCGCCGTCATACTTGCGTCTGAAGTGCTGAACGAACTCCTCTTTCGACTGTTTGACGTCGCCAAGATACTTGATGTGCCAGTCGTCGTAGGCACCTCCAGCCACCTGCCGACGGGTGAAAGACCGGTCCAGGCTGCTCCGGTGTAGATGCCCGTACCTATCCCGCTTCCCCAAGGTGTAGGCCACGCTGAACCGAAACCCGATCTCCATTCGTTCGATCGCGTCCATCACGGTGAGCTTCAACCGTCGGTCGAAGTCGTAGAGCGCCAGAACCTGGCTTTGGTGCGTTCCTTCCCGGAAGGTGTCCTCCACGACTCCACCAGAGCTGGTCCGAAACGGGTAGGTGTACCCAGTCAACCGGTAGTAGCCGATGGCCTGGATAGCGTGCGCGAGTTGCTCACGATCCTCGACTACCAAGCCGCGAGATTCGAGTCGTTCGATCTGCTGCTCTACGGACGTCCACTCCTTCTCGTAGACGACTCTGGTCATCGGGCCCCCTCACAAGAAAGCCGACCCTTACATCCGAGGATGCAGCGGGGCCGGGCTTGTTGCTATCAGCGTACCGCGGACACCCGACACGTCTCCAGGCAACACGGGAGGTGAGCCGGTCACTGTGAGCGGGGTCGCCCGCATCGCTCCGCGACTCGATCAATGCCGCGCTGATCAACCAGCACGCGCCCGCCCCGGCCGACCGTCGCATCGCCGACCAGTTGGACGCCCACGTGCGGGATCAGCGTCAGTAACGGCGGGCCTGATTCACCAGGGAAGTCAGCCTGGAGCGGGTGACGGGAATCGAACCCGCACTGTCAGCTTGGGAAGCTGATGTTCTGCCATTGAACTACACCCGCGCGACGGCGCCCCCCGCGCCGCGGCTCAGCGTCAGCTGTACGTGCCCCCGGACTCGGCGAGCTCGACCAGCGACCGGGGCGGGGCGAACCTGGCGCCGTAGCGGGTAGCGAGCTCACGCGACCGCTCCACGAATCCGGCCGCACCGCCGACGTAGCCGTTGACGTACTGAAGCACGCCGCCGCTCCACGGAGGGAACCCGATGCCGAAGATGGACCCGATGTTGGCCTCGGCGACGCTGCGCAGAACGCCCTCGTCGCGGCACTTGATCGTCTCCAGCGCCTCGATGAACAGCATCCGCTCCTGCATGTCGATGAACGGGATCGTCTGCGCGCCCGCGTACACATCAACGAGCCCTGACCAAAGCCCCTGCCGGGCTCCCTCGACGTAGTCGTAGAAGCCAGCACCGGCGGCCCGGCCACCGCGTCCGAATTCGATGACCATCTGGTCGATCACGGGGAACGAGGGGTGATCGGGGAAGTCCACCCCCGCGTCCGCCGCGGCCTTGCTGGCTTCCATGCGGATGCTGCGCGCCAGGGTCAAGCTGACCTCATCGAGCAGAGCCAGGGGCCCCGTCGGGTAGCCAGCCTGCAGCGCGGCCTGTTCGATCGACGGCGCCGCCAGGCCCTCACCGAGCATCGCGGCGGCCTCGCCCAGGAACGTACCGATGACGCGACTGGTGAAGAACCCTCGGCTGTCGTTGACAACGATCGGTGTCTTCTTGATCTGCAAGGCGATGTCGATGGCCTTGGCGATCGTGGCGTCGGAGGTCTTCTCACCGGCGATGATCTCCAGAAGCGGCATCTTGTCGACAGGGGAGAAGAAGTGCATCCCGATGAAGTCGGCCGGACGGCTGACCGCGCCCGCGAGCCCGGAGATCGGCAAAGTGGACGTGTTGGACCCCAGGACCGCGTCCTCGGCCAGCACGGGCTCGATCTCGGCGTAGACCTTCCTCTTCAGGTCCGCGTCCTCGAATACCGCCTCGATGAGCAGGTCGGCGCCCTTGGCGTCCTGCGGGTTGTCGGTCGCCACGATCCTGTCCAGGATCTGCGAACGTTGGTCCTGGGTCATCCGCCCGCGCGAGACGGCTTTGTCCAGGAGCTTGCGGCTGTAGTCCTTGCCCTTCTCGGCGGCTTCGAGGCTGACGTCTTTGAGGACGGCCTCGATGCCGTTGCGGGCGCACACGTACGCGATGCCGGCGCCCATCATGCCGGCGCCGATGATGGCGACCTTCGATGCGCGATGCTTGGGGATGCCAGCTGGGCGCAGGCCGCCCTTGGTGATGTGCTGCAGGTCGAAGAAGAACGCCTGGATCATGTTCTTGGACACCTGGCCGGTCGCCAGGTCCGCGAAGTACTGGGTCTCGATCTTCTGCGCGGTGCCGAAGTCAACCTGTGCGCCCTCAACCGCCGCGGCCATGATGTGGTGCGGAGCGGGCATCGGCGCGCCCTTGATCTGCTTGCGCAGGTTCGCCGGGAAAGCCGGCAGGACCGCCGCGAGCTTCGGGTTGGACGGAGTGCCGCCGGGGATCTTGTAACCCTTGACGTCCCAAGGCTGAGCCGCCTCGGGGTTGGCCTTGATCCACGCCTTGGCCGCGTTGAGCATCTCCTCGGGCGTCTCGACGAGTTCGTCGACGACTCCGACTTCGAGCGCCTGGGCGGGCTTGCGCCGCTGCCCTTGCAGGAGCACCTCCATCAGCGCCTTCTGCAGGCCGAACATCCGCACTGTGCGCGCGACTCCGCCGCCGCCTGGGAGCAGGCCCAGCGTGACTTCCGGCAGCCCGATCTCGCTGCCCTTGGTGTTCAACGCGACGCGGTGATGACAGGCCAGCGCGATCTCCAGTCCGCCGCCGAGGGCGGCGCCGTTGACCGCGGCGACGACCGGGCGGCCCAGCGTCTCCAGGCGGCGCAGGTAGGACTTCAGGACATCGACGCCTTCTTCGAGGGCGGCGGCGTCCGCGGGTGTGGCCTGGATGAGCAGATGCAGGTCCCCGCCAGCGAAGAACGTCTTCTTCGCGCTGGTCAGGATCACGCCCGTGATCGACTCGCGTTCAGCCTCGAGCCTGGCCACCGTGGCGGCGAGGCTCGAAGTGAACGTGGCGTTCATCGTGTTGGCGCCCTGATCCGGGTCGTCCATGGTCAAGGTGACGATGCCGTCGGAATCTTGTTCCCACCGGATCATGTTCTTCTCGGTCATGTCTGTTCTCCTATCCGGTCCGGCCCTCAGAGTCTTTCGATGATGGTCGCTAGGCCCATGCCGCCGCCGATGCACAACGTCACCAGCGCGTAGCGGCCTTGGGTCCGTTCAAGTTCGTCCAGTGCGGTGCCGAAGATCATCGCCCCCGTCGCGCCCAGCGGGTGGCCCATCGCGATCGCTCCACCGTTGACGTTGACGTTCTCAAGCGGAACGCCCATCTCGCGCGACCACTTCAAGATGACCGCCGCGAAGGCTTCGTTCAGCTCCCACACGTCGATGTCGTCCACGCTCAGCCCAGCGGTCGCAAGAGCCTTGCGAGTCGCGGGCACCGGCCCGGTGAGCATGATCGTCGGCTCGGCTCCGGTGATCGCCGTGGCCACGACCCGTGCGCGAGGCGTCAGCCCCAGGTCCTTACCCGCCCGCTCGCTGCCGACCAGAACCAGAGAGGATCCGTCGACGATCCCGGAGGAGTTTCCGGGAGTGTGAACGTGATTGATTGACTCAACCCAGTGGTACTTCTGCAGCGCCACGGCGTCGAACCCGCCCATAGCGCCCATGGCGGTGAAGGACGGCTTGAGCTTGGCGAGCATGTCCGCGGTCGTCTCGGGCCGCATGTGCTCGTCCTGCTCGGCAAGGATGACGCCGTTGCGGTCGCGGACCGGGATGACCGACTTGGCGAAGTGCCCGCCAGTCCAAGCTGCTGCTGCGCGCTGCTGCGACATCACGGCGTAAGCGTCGACGTCCTCGCGCGTGAAGCCTTCCATCGTGGCGATGAGGTCAGCGCTGATGCCCTGCGGAACGAAGTAGGTGTCGTAGGCGGTTTCGGGGTCCATCGCCCAAGCGCCGCCGTCCGACCCCATCGGCACGCGGCTCATGCACTCAACCCCGCCAGCCAGGACCAGATCGTCCCACCCGGCCCGGACCTTCTGCGCCGCGATGTTGACCGCCTCCAGCGCGGAGCCGCAGAAGCGGTTGATCTGCGTGCCGCCGACCGTGTCGGGGTACCCGGCCGCGATGAGCGCGGTCTTGGCGATGTCCGCGCCCTGATCGCCCACCGGTGTGACGCAACCGAGCAACATGTCGTTGACTCGTTCGGGATCCAACTCGGGGTGGCGGGCCCGCAGTTCGTGGAGCAGTCCGACAACCAGCGAGACGGGCTTGACTCCGTGAAGCGAGCCCCCGGCCTTGCCCTTGCCCCTCGGAGTGCGGATCGCATCGTAGATGTACGCCTCGGTCATCAGGACCACTCCCTTCTCAAGCAGCGCCTCCGAGCGACGGTCCCCCCGGACTGCTGCGTTGAATCAGCGTGTTACGTGATGGTACAAAGCCGGTCCGACAGCGGTTCGCACGGCATGCCCAACGGGTCGCGGGCACGCCTTCCGCACCTTCCGCGCCTTCCGCGCCTTCCGCGCCGCGGAAACGGCCGTTCCGAACAAACGCGACCGTTCGGGTACAGAAACGGGCGTTGCAACGGGCGCGTCCTTGCGTAACGGGTGCGTCTGTGCGGAACGGCCGTTTCTGCGCGCGGGGCGTGCGCGCCGGGCGTCAGCGCCGTGGACGCCTAAACCCCGACCTCCTGAGGCACGTGGCCCTCATTGATGAAGATGCAGTTCCACTGGGGCGTCCGGGTACGCCTCAGCCAACCTCTGGTCCGAGGTGAGGAACGTCATTCTCCGCGTTCTGGACTGGGCGATCAGCATCCTGTCGAACGGGTCCTTGTGCGCACCCAGCTCGAGGCTGGAAACCTCGATGGCGTCGTCGGGGGTGATGTCCATGGGTCGATAGTCCTTGGCCACCAGCTCTCCCCGCAGCACACGGGCGTCCACGTCCAGCTTGCCTAGGCGGTTCTTGACGACAATCTCCCAGATACTGGCGGCGCTGAACCACAGTTCGTTCTCCGGGTTGAGCACCATCTGCCTTACGGCGATGGGCAACCTGGGGGAGTCGTCGGACACCCATAGAAGCAGGTGAGTGTCCAGCAGGTACCTCACGTGGACTCCCCGAACATCTCCGCGACCTCGGGGTCCCCCAGATGCATGAGCTCCTCGGCGTCTTCCGGGTACTTCAACTTGCCCTTCATGAACCCAATTCGGTAGGAGGCGGTTCGTTGCTCCTCGGCGTCAAGGGGGACGATCTTGACAAGTGGACGCCCCGACTTCGCGATGATGAACGGCTCTCCGAACTCGATGGCACGAGCGATCAACTGGGAGAGATGGGTCTTCGCGTCGTGCATGTTGACGATCTGCACTGATCCTCCATGACTAAACTAAGTGCTACCGGGCTTAGTTTACGCCTCCAAATGGCGTGGAGTACAGGTCGCGATGGACGCCACCTAGGACGCCATCGGGTTACCAGGCGATCGTCTCCAGCTTGAGGAGCGTCCCATTGGAATGCTCGTTGCGCGCTTGGCACTATGCGGCGACGAACTCCGCGGACACGCTCTCGGTGCGCCAGCCATCCTCCAGGCCCGCCACCACAGCCGTGCGCACCAGTTCATCCGCTCGCGAAACGGCAGCCTGTGGGGATGCGGACTCCAGGGTCAGGTCAACCTCTAGCAGTCCCTCGCTCAAGGTCGACCCGATCGGCCAATCAAGCAGGTCGTCGCGAACTGCCTCCAGCGCGGCCATGTGGTCCATCACTGCCGTGACGGCATCGTCGGTGAGCCCCTGCGCGCCTTGGACTCTGACGTGAGTGTGGGTGGCGATCATCGGCCAACCTCCTTCTCCCCCGCTCGTTGGGAGTCCCCCAGCATGGCTGCCGCTGGAACCAGCGCGTCACATTCAACAGTGTGCCTGACCGTCACCCCCGCAAGACCTCAACGCGATCGTCGATGCGGCGCCAGCGCTTGTCCGCCGTGTGGATCGAGTGGGCGCCGATCGCTCGGGCAGTGGCGATGACGAGTGCGTCTGGCAGGCGGATTGAGCTGTGTCGTGCTCGGATCGCCGCGGCCTCTCGCGCGATGACCCGGTCGAGAGGAACGATCGAATCGACCAGCAGGTCCACGAACCGCTCCACCCGGTCCATCTCGGCCTGGCCGATTCGGGCAGCGCCGACCAGGGTCTCGGCGACCGCGCTGGCGGGACTGTGGACCTGGGCCGCATCTCGTCTCAACTCATCCAGGAGTTGAAGCGCAGCGGCGTGGTGGCTGTCCTGGGGGTCGAGCAGTCCGAGGATCACACTCGTGTCGAGAACTACCGGTCCCATTCGTCACGCAACTCGTCCAGGCCCGTCGCGGCGGACAACCCGGGGAACTTGCCCAGGAACGGCTCCAAAGGGTCCGCGGCCCTGACGAGCAGGATGCGGCCCTCTGCTTGCGCCTCGACAACCAGTTCGTCGCCTGTAGCGACGTGCGCGGCCGCCAGTGCGGCGACGGGCAAGGTGATCTGGTTCTTGCTCGACACCCGGGTAGTCCGAATGCGCTTGGCTCCAGGCGCAGTCCGCGTGCGCTTTACTTTGTCTCCCATACTGTAAAGGCTACGTCGGGGCCCGAGTACTGGCAAGCCGGAGGCGGGGCACCCTGGCGGTCGCGGAAGCGGCCGTTCCGCACAAACGCGACAGTTGGGGTACAGACGCGCCCGTTGCAACGCCCGTTTCCTTCCGCAACGGGTGCGTCTGTCGAGAGCGGCCGCTTCTGCGCGCGGCCGACCGGGGCTGGGGGCGGCGGCGCACCGAGAGGGCCGGGGCCGAAGGGCGGAACCGGGCGCCCGCTGGCCCGTGTAGCGTAGGCCACGGCATAATGCGATACCAGATCGAAACTGCGGTTAGGGTGCAGACGTGACGGTGGACAAAACGTGACTGTGGACAGAACAGGGGAAATTGGCTCAATGTCGAGCAAGGTCCGGGTATTTCCGGAATCTGAGTCCCCTCACGTACCGGTGCCACGTGACTCCCCGCTCGCTCAGCCGCTAGCTCAGCCGCTAGCTCAGCCGCTCTCGCGGCCGACGGAGAGCCCGGTCCCAGCCCAGGCCGACTCCCCCACGGCGAGCGCCCCGACTGCGGAGCCGGACCGGCAGAGCAACCCCGAACTCACACACCCCAGTGCCGTCCAGCGCAAGCGGACCCGGAAGTTGCTTATAGCGGATCTCGCTGTCATATGGACGACTGTCGTTGTGCTGCTGCTCCTGTGGGAGCCGTTCCTGCAGATACCGACCGTCGGGTATCACCCTCAGACGTTCATCGCAATCGCTCTGATCGTTCTGTGGCCGCTGACGTTGGCCAAGATGCGGGCCTACGCGTCCTGCATCCTCGGCCACGGGCCCGAGGAGTACCGCAGAGTTCTGATCGCCAGCGCGATCACTACCGCCATCGTTGGCGCCAGTGCCTATCTCGCCGAGACGGCTGGGGGGCGCAAGTACTTCGGCGCGACGATGCTGCTCGGAACCTTGGCCCTGCTGGTCACGCGGCATCTCCTGCGCCGCTCGCTCCTGAGGTGGCTGTCTACCGGAGCCCCTCTGCAGCACGTGTTCATAGTCGCCGACGCACAGGACAGCGATCGCATCTTCGACGAGATCGGCGACTCCGACGGGCGATTCGCCACAGTGGGCGGATGGAGTCCCGAGGGCTCGGACCTGGACCCCAAGCGCGTCGTGGAGGCGGCGATCGAGGCTGGCGCTGACAGCATCATCTACTCACCGTCAAGCCACCTGCCCGCGGGCTGGGTCAGGCGTCTCGGGTGGGCGATGGAAGACACGGAAATGGATCTGATGGTCAACCCATCGCTGATCGAGATCGCCGGTCCACGCTTGTCGATCGCACCCGTCGAGGGACTGCCGCTGCTACGGGTGGACATGCCGAAGTTCTCCAGACCGACGCGAACCATCAAGCGGGCCACGGACCTCGTGTGGGCCAGCCTTCTGCTCGCGATTCTCGGGATCCCGATGCTGATCATCGGCCTCGCCATCCGAATCGACAGCCGTGGGCCCGCGATCTTCAGGCAACAGCGCGCCGGACAGGGCGGTAAGACCTTCATCTGCTGGAAGTTCCGGACCATGGTCGATGGTGCGGACGCCAAGAGGGACGCGCTGCGCGCCGAATTCGGCGACGGCGGCGCGACGTTCAAGATGCGGGACGACCCGCGGGTCACGCGGATCGGGAAGTGGCTACGCCATTTCTCGCTCGACGAGCTTCCTCAGCTGATCAACGTTCTGAGAGGTGACATGAGCCTGGTGGGCCCGCGCCCCCACCACCTAGATGACCTGGCCCGCTACAGCGGCGATGCCCACCGGCGTCTGCTGATCAAGCCTGGACTTACAGGGCTATGGCAGGTCTCGGGACGCTCGGACCTCGGCTGGGAAGAATCGCTGACGCTGGATCTGCACTACATCGAAACCTGGACCCTGTCGCTGGACCTGGTGATCATGATGCGGACCGCGAAGGTTGTCCTGCTTGGATCCGGGGCCTACTGAGGGCAATCGCCAAACTTCACACTCGAGCAGCACTGAGTGCCTCAAATTGGGCTGTCCGAGGTATCGACGTGAAGGTCGGCTCTGGACCTGCCTAGGGCTGCGGGGGCGCGCCGGGAGCTGGCGAACACAGACCGCCCCCTCACGCACACGCCAATCTCCTGCGTAGACGTCGCGGTCACATAGCCCGGGCAAGTCGCTCGACCGGGTGCCCAAGAACGTCTGGCCTGTCCGCAAGAGGAACTAGTCGGCTTCATATCCCCGATCAGTCCGACAGTCGCTGGTCACTCACCTGATTAGGCGGTTGCGGATCCTAGTCGCATTCCACCGAGCTACCCCCTCCGCGAAAGCTCCGCTGGCCCTCGCCAGGGAGTGCTGCGGCGCCGCCGACTCGCATCCAAGGCGCAGCGCGTCAAGGCGTTGTTGATCTCCCAGCAGTTGGGCGCAGGCGTCCGCGAACTGGCGCGGGGTCACCGATCCTGGGAGCCAGACGGAGTTGCCCTCGTCCAGGTACTCAGCCTCAGGGGAGTGAGATGCGCCCGTCCGCGTGACAATCGGCACACCGGCCGTGATCGAATCGACAGCGACGAGGCCGATCCAACTGGGGATCAGCATCACGTCCGCTGCGGCGAGGGCGAGCGCCTTTCGATCACCCTCTAGCCTGCCAAGGACGCGTAGTGGCCACCCTGAGGCTTCCAGCTTCTCGGCGTCGGGTCGGCGAACGCCGTCGCCACCAACCAGGAGGCGGAAGCCAGGGCGAATCCCCGATAGCTCCCTGGCGGTCTCCATCAGGAAGTCGAACCCCTTGGCGTCATCCACACCGCCCAGGAATAGCCCAGTCAAGCCCGGCAACAGGCCATGTGCCTCCCTGAAATCGGCGAGCGCTTCGGGAGTCACAGCCGCAAGGTCGCGCTGAAGCGACTCAACGTCGATGGTGTTGTTGACCACGGTCACACGAGAGGCGGGGAAGCCGTGCTGGACGACATGCCTGGCCCCACCTTCCGTGTAGGCGAAGAACCAGTCGGTCCGACGAGTGAGCCACTGCTTGAACCACGCCGCAGCGCGCCCCTGGGTCGTGGAGTAGCTCCGGCCGTGTCCGAACATCGCGACCCTGGGACCGTCGAACGGCATAGCGCACAGCAGTCCGCAGGTTTCAACTTCTGACACGCATTGGTTGACGATGATCATGTCAGGGCGTAGGCGTCGCATTGACGGCCGGATTAGCTTCCGGGTGACTGCTCTGCCCCCGAGCGTCAGTCGCTGCGTCCGAACTTCTGTCGCCCAATCGGATGTTCGGTTCTGGTCGCGCGCTATGGCGGATGGACCCAGCTCACCATGGCACACCCTGAAATCGATGTTCTGCTCGGCCAGACGCTTGTGAATGTCCTCGAACAGCGCCAGGCGGTACTGCGGGAGCGCGGGTTCTATCAGCAGCAGCCTCGCCGTGTTCTGGCCCATCAGGGCTATATCCTGCCGGACTCCCCAGGGCGAGGATCACACGGTGGGCTTGAGTCTCACTTTGCGAGGAAAGAACACCGGCTGCACGCGATGTGTAGGTTCAGAACAAGACTTGCTCATAGAGTGGAATCACACGGTCTTCAGCGTGCTCGCCGAGCGGGTAGCTCGTGGTTCGGGGCCAGCCCTCGCGCCCGAGCTTCGTGAGGTGCGCGGAGAGCTCAGCCTCGGTCGGCGGATCGCACACTGCGGCTGGCGCGTGCGCTTCAAACTCAGGGATTCCGGGTGGCAGCACGACGCAGCCGTTGGCGCCCATCGCCTCCAGCGAGGCCCTTGGCATCCCTTCCGACGGTGACACGTTCACGCAACAAGCAGCCTCTTCCATGAGCCCGAGCGCAACCCGGTGCGGAACCGCGCCGACACGCTTGACCCGGGTGTTCTTCATCAGGGCTCTGGACTCACGCCGGACCCTCTTCATGGGTCCCGCCAGGACAAGATCGTAGCCAGCCAGATCCGTGTCCTGAAGCCGGTGAAAACTCTTGAGGATTGTGCTGACGCCCTTGTCGTCCTTCAGGGCACCCACATACAACAGGAACGGCCCATGACAACCAACGCGGGCCAAGGCCCGGGCCGCTCTCTCACGGTCTGGCTTGGGTAGATCAAACATGACCGGGATGTGGTGAGCCGCACTGCGCTGCGCGAGGCCCGCCTCAATCCGATTCACCACATTGAGCGAGCAGCACACGACCTCATCGAAGCAATCGAGGAGTGGTATCTGCTCTTCAGGCAGCAGATTGTCCCGAGCATCCGCGACAAGCTTGATCCCGTCGTCGCGGCACGTCTGCGCATACTTCGGCAGGTACATCCGGAACGGGCCGGCCCTGTTCAGCAAGCCGGTGTGAATGAGCACCGAGCGCGGCATGACCCTTCGCGTGACGTGACCCAGTCGAAGTAGCTCCAAGTTGTTCAGGGCGTAGAGCGGCGCGTTCCTAGCTACACCCAATTCCACGCTGGACCTGGGAGTGAGCAGCCCAATGTACTCACTTCCGGGCAAGCCGCTAGCGCCTCTCGGCAGCCGCTCGGACACCACCGTTACTCGGTACCCGCAGTTCACGAGGGCCTTGGTGAGCAGCGTGTAGTACACGGCGCAACCCCCGCTCCCGAACAGCATCGGGGTCACGACCAGCAGATCGGGACGGCCCGGCCGCTCAGAGAACGCTGTCACGATTCCGCGAGAACCACCCCACGGTTGCGTCAATCCCCTCGGACAGACCAACCTCCGGCTTCCACCCCGTGAGTTGCCGAATCCGAGCGCTGTCCGCAGAATTGCGCAAAACCTCTCCTGGGTTCGCGGCAATGCTCGTTAGCTGAGCTCCCCAACCGACGGCAGCACACGCCCCAACCAGCGTCTCCATGATCTGGCGGACTTGCGTCTCGACTCCGGTAGACACGTGAAACAACGCCGGGACTTGCCCGCTCGGCAGAGCCATCATCGCGACCAGGGCTGCCACAACATCGTCAACGAAAATGAAGTCCCGCGTCTGGCTTCCTGAACCGGTGACCCGGATTGGCTCTCCGCTAGCCGCGGCGAGGATTGACCGGGCAACGACGCTGCGCTTGCGATGGGACCCTGGGCCGTAGATGTTGCTGAACCGAAGCGCCACCGCTCGCATGCCAAATGAGTGGTGGTAGGCGCTGCAGTAGCCCTCGATGGCGAGCTTCGCGGCACCGTAGGGCGACTCCGGCCTCGGTGTGCTGTCCTCGTCGTAGGGTGGTTCCTGTGTTCCCACCGGGGCTCCGCTGGACGCGCAGAGCACGAGGCCAGCTCCCACGCTTCGGCCGACTTCGAGCACCTTGACGGCACCCACGACGTTCTCGACGGCGTTGCCAACCGGGTCCGAAATCGAGTCGGCAACTCCTGGAACACCGGCCAAATGCACGATGACATCCGCCGAGTCAGCGCAGCCCCGGAGCCACCCTGCATCGGCAATGTCGCCAACAGCCAGTGAGAGACCACCACTTGCGGGCCAGTCCGCAGATGCGCCCGAGGGCAACAGGTCGTACTCCAGCCCGCGCAAGTCGAGGTCCCCCGGCTGCCCGACTCGCAGATCATCGATCAGCTTCACTGAGAAACCGCCACGTTGGCTCAGCGCGTCAGCAAGCGCGGCTCCAACGAAACCGCATCCCCCGGTAACGAGCACTCTCACGGACTAGCCGACACCTTCCCTGGTGAGCGAATGATCAGGCTCCGCCATCCCACCGGATGCGCGGCAAGATCGCCGCCCGACTCACCTGAATCCGTTCCCTATTCTCTACGAGTCTACGAAGAGCAATCTGGACGGTTGGACCGATGTCTGGCGTGGGCTTGTAGCCGAGTTCTCTTAGGCGGTCTGTGTCCGGCTTGTAGTAGTGCTCTTGAGCTTCGATTCGTGGGTCCTCGATGCTATTGATCTTCACGTCGAGGCCGATCGCCGCCGCCTGTTCCTGCACGATCCCGGCGAGCTCGTTGACCCCAAACACTTGATCGAATTGATTGATCACTCGGTACTCGCCCCGCGATGGCGGGTTGTTGATCACCAGGGTCAGGCACTGCATGACATCCTGGAGGGGAAGGAACCCGCGCTTCTGGTGTCCGGAGCCGTACGGAGTCAGTGGCTGTGAGATCGCGGCTTGAGCGCAGAAGCGGTTGATCACCGTTCCAAAAGCCTCATCGAAATCGAGGCGCGTGTACAGTCTCTCGTCACCGCCGACCCATTCCGTGTTGGTCCCAAACACAACTCCTTGCATGATGTCTGTGGACCTCAGCCCCCAGATCCGGCACGCGAAGTTCACGTTGTTGGAGTCGTGGACCTTTGTCTGGTGGTACCAGCTGCCCGCCTCGCGCGGGAACGACAGTGTTGCCTTCCGACCC
The DNA here is from genome assembly GCA_030700225.1 of Candidatus Nanopelagicales bacterium. Taxonomy (NCBI): domain Bacteria; kingdom Bacillati; phylum Actinomycetota; class Actinomycetes; order Candidatus Nanopelagicales; species Candidatus Nanopelagicales bacterium. The sequence goes on from JAUYJT010000030.1 coordinate 22,339, forward strand.
CGGAACTCGACTTCGAAGAACCCCTCCGGGATGTCGACGTTAGGCGTCCCGTACTCACCCATCGTTCCCAGCTTCACCAAGTGCGCGTTGGGCACCACGTCCCGCATCGCCCACAAGAGGTTGAGGTTGCCGATAACGTTGTTCTGGTGAGTCAGCAAACAATGCTCGCGATCGATCATGCTGAATGGCGCTGAAGGCATCTGGCCCAGCTGAACAACGGCTTCTGGCTTGAAATCAGCGAGACATGACTCAACGAACCCATAGTCCTGAAGATCGCCCTCACGGAACGTGATCGAATCCCCTGTCAGTTCCTTGGCGCCCTGGATTCGCTCTTCCATAGTTGCGATCGGAATAGCTGATTGTGACCCCATCTCAGCCACCAGCCTGCGGCGCAAGAACGAGTCGCAGCCGAACACCTCGTGGCCCGCCGATGTCAGGTGGAGCGCAAGCGGCCACCCAAGATAGCCGTCCAATCCCGATATGAAGATTCTCATCCTGGCATCGCCTCCCGCCGTCCTCGTACCTGCCAACTCACGTAGCCAAAGTGCGCTAGGCGGCCAGCCTAGAACATCGACCTGGCCCGGCCACGTCGGGGACGAAGTTGGATTGGAGACGCAGGACGTGGCGAACGACTACGTCAGCGGTGGCTAGCCCCGTAGTCTGTCCCAGCAAGCACACCGCGCACGGCTCCGTAGATGAAGTAGGCAGGCCACTCTGGTCCGCCGTGCCGCTTCATGAATCTCGCTTGACTGCCGAGCGGCAGCCCCTTGGGTGACGTGAGCCATTTCCAGCGCTGTGTGATCTTCATCGCGCGCGTGTCGGGGGCAACGTTCGCGCGGCATTCTCCGACACTGCCAGCCACTTGGATGATCTCAACGCCGAGCTTTCTAGCTCGAAGACCATAGTCCGTGTCAGCGTAGGCGTGGGCGAACTCGCCATCGATCGGGCCAACTACATGTCGCGCCGACCAGGGCACCAGCACGACATTACCGTTGAACGTGTCTACCCGGACCGGGGAGGAACGAACCGGAACGGGTGTGAAACGCATCGGGTGGCGCCCTGTCCGGCGCTTCCCACCGTAGCTGCACCTGCCACTTTCCGGATCGACCGTCGCGCCGACGAGGATCGCCTCCGGGCGCTCCAAGTGAGCTTTCCAGAGTCTCGCGACTGCGTCTGGGGCAAGAGTCACATCATCGTTCAGCCACAAGAGCACCTCAGAACCCATTCGGTGTGCGTGGTGCTCAGCCAGAGCCATGGACTTGGCCCAGTAGTAGTCGCCCGGCGTGCGCACGATATCGACATTCGGGAATCTCCGGGCGACGGCCTCCCCCGTCCCGTCGGTGGACCCATCATCGATCAGGACCACAGCCACGTCAGCCTCGCCGAATCGCTGATCCTCCAGGCTAGCCAGACACTTAAGAGTCACTTCCCGGCGGTTGTGGCAGGCCAGAATCGCGACCAGTCGACGACAGTGTTCGATCTGAAGGATTTCCAAGTCAGCACTCCAAACACATCGCTACTGTATGGGCGGCACGCCTCGAGTCTCGCAGGGGCGCTGATGCCGGTCCGCAGCAGCCAACCCGCATGGCTATCGCGCATCCTCCCCCCGGAGATCACCTCCCAGGAGGCCAATGTCAATCCTAAGTTGCCGCTGGAACGTTGCGCTCATTCCGACAGAGAGAGACTTCCAGGGCGCACTGTGGGCGTCGCAGAGGTCGCGCAAGGCGCTGTTCCACGCCCCATTCGACATCACGACCAGCTGATCAGCCATGTGCTGAATGGCTGTACTCAGTTCGAAATGCGTCGTCCCATAGTCCGGGACAGAGTCGCTCACGAAGAAGCCGACTCGCTCGCCCGCGATGACGCCTGGCAGAGCATCGTCGCTGCGCTTGACCGAGCGCGTCCACCGGGCCGCCCCCTTGGCGTCGACCAACCAACACGAGTCCGGGTCGGGATCGATCGTGATCAAGTGACCGTCGTGCCCTTCCTCAGCGTTCCGTTCGAGTGCGCGAAGCATGACCATTGTGCCCAGTCCGTGCTTCGCGCCAGACTCAATCGCGAGCTGGGGCCGCGTGGCGCGCAGGGCCAGATACCTCGCCGCGTGCCGACCAAGCGGTGGCCTTGAAAGGGCGTGCGGCTGCCAGCGTGAACGCCGATAGATCCGAGCAGCGAGCTCGGAATCACCGTCAAGCTCCGACAGCCACCCCATCATCCGCTCCTCGGGGACTCCGAACAGCTGCGAGATCGGAACGACAATGTCCCGAGGATCGGCAAGTTCGAAACTGAACGTGTCCAGCTCTGGGTGTGTTGCAACGTATCGGATGACCAAGGTCGGGTGGTCCGAGATACGGACGCCAGAGCGTCGAACGATCCGAGTCTTCTTCATCCACCGAAGCCTGTTCACGCGGCGGCCAACGTACTTGACGGCCGAGTTCACGACTGTGGATCCTTCTCCCATACGCCCGAACCGCAGTCGGCCCCCGCTGGCGCACAGATCCGATGATGAGCCCGCTCCCTCATTCGCCAATAGGCGGACAGTGGGTGCGGGAACCTCCACCAACCGTCCACGACAATGAAGGAGGCATCCGGTGTCCAGGCCAAAGTGTGGACACCCAACGGCGACGCGAGCTGTTGCCGCTCGTCGACAAGTGAAGTCGGCTCAAGCCTCCGCAACCTTGACTGCGTGGAGTCCGCGAGCCCTGGAGGGGATTCGATCAACGAGACCGCCATCCCGTAGTTGCCGGCACAGTCCTGAACCGCGCGCACATTCCGCCGAAGGTCGAGGCTGCCGCCGCTGCGAGCGTACCGGATGTCGACGTACGATCCGCTGGGCTCAAGCATCCAGTCCTGCGGGGAACCACCGCCCCGCCGCCAAACCCGCGCAACGGATTGCCCGTCGTAGCGACGGTCCGTGCCGGCGACTACCCAGCCACTTGGGCCGTCCGCCAGTTGCGGGTCGACGACGCCTGTGGGCAGATAGCGCCCCGGCATCTTGCGCCACTGGGCACCGGGATGCGTGAAAGTGAAGAGGGGCGTCGGGGACTCGCAGGTGTCTGCGGTGGCGACCCATCCGCCACCCGATCGCATAGCCTGCGGGAAGGCCAGATGGTGCTCGGTCTGGAGGACGACGATCCGCTCAGCGACTCGTCGACTTTCGATTCGAAGCGCCGCAATCTGACCCAAGCCCCTGGTCCGCTCATACTCCTCGACGAAGACCCAGGTGCGTCCATCGTCATCTATCACGGGAAAGGGATCCGCCCAGAACAGACCGATGCTGCCCGCTTCGATCCACGAGACGGGCAACGGGCCGCTTCCCCCAACGTCCTCTAGGGACGCACCATCCAAGACGCCGACGCGCCACATCCGACTGAAGCCGAACCCACGCAGGATCCTTCCGCCGCGCCGAGCCACTCCGGCCGCGCTCATGCCAGCTGAGCTAATCTTCCGTCCCTGCACACCGCCCGCAGAGATCGCGTCGGCTCGGACCCCAGCATTCCCCGCGCCGACTTCGATAGTGGCCGCGAACGCCGCCATCGCGTTGCGCATCGTCGACCTCACCGTCATGCCGACGGCGATGAACACTGGCGTCGCTGCGGCTCCGTCCGGACCAGTGACAACCAGGTCAAGTTCCGCTGGAGCCTGTCGGGCGGCACTGCGCAGACGAGTCGAACGGCCCAGCGACGAACCGTCGCTGTCAGCGATGGACCAGCATGGAATACCGAGTTGCTCGCATCTGGCTCTAAGCCCTCGCTCGGGACCGAGCAGAACGACCGCCCCCGGCCGGGCATCGATAGGCCGATCGAACACTTCGGCCATCACCACGGGTGTGTAGAACTCAGCCCGTGCTTGAAGGGTGCGCCTCAGGTAGTTGGCTGCGCAGAGGCTCAAGCGGCAAGCTGATTGTGGCAAAACAATGGCGACGGGCGTCACAGGCTGCTCCTGCCGCGCAAGAGCGAACTCCACGTCCGGTAGCTTGCTGGCATCACCCGAATCTACTCTGGAGCCTCAGGTGGATCTCTCCCGCGTGGCACAGCGGAAGTTGGCTGGCGTCCGTTGGCGGCTTTTGCGCGCGCTCTCCAACCGAGCCATCTCACGCCCGCACGACACCAGGCTAGTCCGATTCGGCAGCGACTACGGCGGCTGGTGGATACCGGACACACTGCTGCACGAAGACTCCGTCGTGTACAGCGCAGGCGTCGGCGAGGACACGACTTTCGATGAAGCCATTGTCAAGCGATTCGGATGCGTCGTTCACGCCTTCGACCCAACCCCCCGGGCCGTGCAACACGCATCAACCATCACCGACCCTCGTTTCGTCATGCATCCAGTCGGTATCTGGAAATCCGATACGACCCTCAAGCTGTTCGCCCCTGCCAACCGTTCATTCGTGTCGCATTCATACGACGACCGGGACGGGACCGGGGTTGCGATCGAAGCGCGTTGTCAGACTCTCAGCTCGATCATGGCCGAGTTAGGACACGACCACATTGACCTGCTCAAGATGGACATCGAGGGAGCGGAAGCACCTGTTATCGATGATCTGCTTGAGGATCGGCGCGTGCGCCCTCGCTGCATCGCGGTCGAGATGGAAGCGCGCGAGCCAGTCCTTGAGTCTCGTCGACGCATCTCCAGGCTGATCGGCGCGGGATACTCCCTGCTTCACGTCGAAGATCGTTGCTACGTGTTCTTGAAGACCGCCTGAGTCCGGTCACCGTGCATCCACCGATGGCGCCTCTCCGCCGACGCGGGCAGACAAGCCGCTGGTCCCCCAGGCCTACGCGTACCTGCCCCTGAACCACTCGATCGTTGACGGCAGGCCCTGCTCCAAGTCGACTTCGGGCTTCCACGCCAGAACTGCCGCCGCCTGGGTAATGTCAGGCTGCCGCTGCCGAGGATCGTCCTCTGGCAGGGGCAAATACCGAACCGACTGATCAGGGTCGATGAGAGCGGTGACGCGTTCGGCCAGTTCGCGGACGGCGATCTCGTTCGGATTCCCAAGGTTGATCGGACCGATGACGTCGTGTTCTGTGCTCATCATCCGGACCAGGCCGTCCACCAGATCGTCCACGTAGCAGAACGACCTCGTCTGAGAGCCGTCACCGTAGACGGTGAGCTGCTCCCCGCGCAGCGCCTGCATGATGAAGTTGCTCACGACCCGCCCGTCATTGGGCTGCATGCGCGGGCCGTAGGTGTTGAAGATCCGCACAACCTTGATCGGCAGGTCGTGCTGGCGCCGGTAGTCGAAGAACAGAGTCTCGGCGCAGCGTTTGCCCTCGTCGTAGCAGGACCGCACTCCTATGGGATTGACATGACCCCAATAGTCCTCGCTCTGCGGATGCACGCTCGGGTCCCCGTAGACCTCCGAAGTGGAGCTGAGCAGGATCTTGGCCCCCGTGCGTTTGGCCAGCCCCAGCATGTTGATCGATCCGTGGACTGATGTCTTCGTCGTCTGGACCGGATCGCGCTGGTAGTGGATCGGGGAAGCCGGGCACGCGAGGTGGTAGATCTCGTCCACTTCGACGTAGAGGGGGAACGTCACGTCGTGGCGCAGGACCTCGAAGCGCGGATGAGTCAGCAGATGCTCGATGTTCTGTTTGGAAGTCGAGTAGTAGTTATCCACGCAGAGCACTTCGTGACCGTCACCAAGGAGCCGCTCGCAAAGGTGGCTGCCGATGAATCCGGCACCCCCGGTGACCAGAACACGTCGTCTCATGTGACTCCTGTTTCGCTCGGTCGCCGCACGGCCAGGCAGAGCGATGGACCCCAACATACGCGCGGGAAGTGCCACTACCGACGGCGAGTTCGGGATTGGCGAGGCGTCCTGGCAGCGGCGATGAGGAATCGAGGGTTGCCCCAGAGGTAGCGACGCCACAGCCGTCGGGGCTCCGTGCCAAGCCGGTACGCCCACTCCAGCCCCGAGGCGCGCATCCATTTGGGCGCCTGCGGTTTCGCCCCAGCTATGAAGTCGAACGCCGCCCCAGTAGCTATGGCTACGACCGGGAGGGACCTTGACAACCGGGCCACTTCCCAATCCTGCTTCGGAGTGCCAAGCCCCACCCACACGATCTGTGCACCCGAATCGGCGATTCGCTTGTCCTGAGCGAACTGCTCCTCGTGGGACTGCGCTCGGAATGGTGGGCTTTCAACGCCGACAATGTCAGCGTTCGGGAACCTGAGTCTAATCACAGACGATAACCTGTCCACTGTCTCGCGAGTGCCGCCGAGCAGGTAGTGCCGCGGGCCGATAGTGGACGAGGCCGCGAGGACTGCCTCCATTACGTCAGACCCACGCACCTGCTGCCACTCGTCGGACGACCGCCTATGCAATCTCCTGCCCGCCCAAACAACAGGAACTCCATCGGAGAAGACGGCTGAGTCCCTGCCACGCAGGACCCGAGCGTATTCATCATCAGCGTCCGCGAGAGCGACCGTGTAGGCGTTCGCGAAATGAACAGCGATCCCCCGGACCTGGGGGCGCCGCCCGCCCGCCGTCAGGCGGGTGGGGGAAGGCCCGGGTTCCTGACTCGCGTCCAGAACAGCTGACACGACCTGCGACATGGGTGCCACACGGAAGGGAACGCGACCTACTTCGGCGCACGGCAGCTCCAGAAGAGGATTGGTCATCGCCGCGCCTGGTTTTCGACGTACCACTGGTAGGTCGCCGCGATGCCCTCCCGGAGTCCGACCTTCGGCTCCCATCCAAGAGACCGCAGCCGCGAGACGTCCAGAAGCTTGCGACGCACGCCGTCGGGCTTGGATGAGTCCCACTTGATGGCTCCACTGAACCCGACGACCTCAGCCACGATCGCAGCCAACTCCGCGACCGTCATGTCCGTCCCGGTCCCGACGTTGATTGTCTCGTCGGAGTCGTAGTGCCGGAGTAGATGCTCAACCGCCGAGGCGACATCGTCGGTGTGCAGGAATTCCCTCCTCGGGGAGCCGGTCCCCCAGAGCTCCACTTCAGAATCGCCCGCCGCCGCCGCGTCGTGCAACTTGCGAATCAAAGCGGGCAGCACATGCGAGGTCTGCGGATCGAAGTTGTCCCCGGGACCGTAGAGGTTCGTCGGCATAGCGGAAATCCAATGCACGCCGAACTGATGCCGATACGACTTCACGGCGATGATCCCGGAGATCTTCGCGATGGCGTAGGCATCGTTGGTGGGCTCGAGTGGACCGGTCAGCAGGGCCGACTCCGGAATCGGCTGCGGGGCCAGCTTGGGGTAGATGCAGGACGACCCGAGGAAGAGCAACCGGTCCACTCCGGCTGAGAACGCCGCTTCGAACAGGTTGGTCTGAATGCGCAGGTTGTCGTTCAGGAAGTCGACTGGTGACGACGAATTTGCAAGGATGCCGCCGACTTTCGCCGCCGCCACCACAACGACCTCCGGCCGCGCGGTCGTGACGGCGTCGAACGTGGCGTCGCGGTCTCGTAGATCGACCTCGGGCGACCGGAAGCCGATGAGGTTCGTGAATCCCTGGCCCTCAAGACGCCGCCAGACTGCCGAACCGACCAGGCCGCTGTGTCCTGCGATGTAGACGGGCAGGTCAGGCGGCAGGCGATAGGACATGGGCTCCCTCGGTACATTCGCGCGGGCGGGACACCGTATCTTCGATGCAGGCGATCACAACTATGCCCACCGCGTGGCAACATAGACTATCCCGGAGCGAGGTACCACACGATGGGGACTTCAGGTCGGCGAGCCCTGATCACCGGCATCACTGGCCAGGACGGGTCGTACCTGGCGGAACTACTCTTGGAGAAGGGCTACGAGGTACACGGGCTCATCCGTCGCGCTTCAACGTTCAACACCGCGCGGATAGATCACCTGTACACCGACCCACACGACCCGGAATCCAGACTGTTCCTCCACTACGGCGATCTGACCGACGCATCGCGCCTTGTGACGCTGTTGCGGAAACTGGAGCCGAGCGAGGTGTACCACCTGGCTGCTCAGTCTCACGTCCGGGTGTCGTTCGACGAGCCAGAATTCACCGGTGACGTCACTGGGCTCGCCACTACGCGTCTGCTGGAGGCAATTCGCGCGGCCGACGTGCCTGTGCGGTTCTACCAGGCTTCCAGCTCGGAGATGTTCGGGGCTTCGCCGCCCCCTCAGTCGGAGGACACACCGTTCTATCCACGTTCTCCGTACGGGGCCGCGAAGGTGTACTCGTACTGGATGGCCCGCAACTACCGGGAAGCGTACGGCCTGTTCGCGGTGAACGGGATCCTGTTCAACCACGAGTCTCCCCGCCGGGGGGAGACGTTCGTGACGAGGAAGATCTCGATGGCGGCGGCTCGGATCGCCGCCGGGCTGCAGGACGAACTTTGGCTGGGGAATCTGCACGCGGCGCGTGACTGGGGCTACGCCAAGGAGTACGTCGAAGCCATGTGGCGAATGCTTCAGGTTGATGATCCAGACGACTACGTGGTGGCGACGGGCACGAGCCACACCGTCAGGGACTTCGTGGAGTTTGCGTTCGAGCACGCCGGTCTCGACTGGGAGAAGCACGTCAGGTTCGACGACCGGTACCTGCGTCCCACGGAGGTCGACTACTTGGTGGGTGACGCTTCAAAGGCCGAGACAGTGCTGGGGTGGAAGCCGAAGACCATGGCGCCGGACTTAGCGAAGCTAATGGTGGACGCAGACCTGGCTGCCCTCTAGCCGGCTTCCGCAGGCGGTCGTCGACACTCAGACGAGACATACTGCGGCTCCCCGCGACAACTGCTCGCATTCACGTCTACGCAGACCTTGTAGCCTACGCAGAGCACGGCCGTGCGATCATTGTCTGCACTTTCGGAGCACGCGACGCTGCGGCACCAGGTTCAGCCGCCAGCCGACTCGCTCGGTCCGTGGAAGGGCCTGCCCGCGCTGAGGCCGTCCGGCAAGGGCCTGCCCGCGCACGAGGATTGGACCGAGCACTTGGGAACCGGGGCGCGACTACTGCTGCTGACTAACGACAGGGAGGAAGGGCTGGCGCTCGGGCCAGTCGAAGGCTTCGAGGCGCTAGCCGACAGCGGCCAGCTCGGATCAGTTAGCGCCATCAGCCATGCGGCCGGAAACTCAAGAGCCGCCACCCATGCTCGCGTCATCGCCGCTTTGAAGGACCAGTGCCCAGATGTGATCCTTGTGTGGACGGGCACGATGTACCCCGCAACGGCTCAACAGGAAGAGGAGCTTGCGCCACTGCTCTCGTCAAGAAGAGTGCTCTTCTGGGAGGGCGATGCGTGGGGCGGGAGGAAGGTGCACACACAGGCGTCGAAGTGGTGGCTTCGGAGAACGGATTTGGCCTTCTCTGTCGCTGGCGAACCACAACTGAGCATGCTCGCCTCAATGGGCGCACGGCAAGTGCAGCTCATTCCACACACCTACAGTCACATCCAGTTTGCGGCTGCCGAAGACGCACCGCCCCCGCCGCCTGACTTGTGTCGTCTCGACGCTGTGCTGATGGGTGGCAACTACGCCCGGATCCCAGGTATCACCGGACTGCCCGGTTCAGCTGCCCGCTACAGGCTGGCGGCGTGGATGCGCCTGGCTCTTGGAGACCGCTTCAGAGCCTACGGAGTAGGTTGGCCCCGGTGGCTGTCAAACGGAAGCATCCCCTACTCGAGACAGATTGACTGCCTGCGAAGCGCGAGACTCTCCGTCAACTGGGACCATTACCCATCACATGAGGGGTATGCCAGCGACAGGCTTGCGATTTCTCTGCTGTCCGGCCGACCCCAAGTCACTACACTCCATCCCAAGATGGATTGGGCCCCGGATGAGTCTCTTGGGCTCTTCCAGGAACCGAGCGTACGAGCAGTTCGGAGACGAGCGCTCGGCCTCCTCGCCGACGACCCCGAAGCGCTGCACATGAAGGCACTCGATGGGTGGAAGTGGGTGAGGAACCGCATGAGCAACAAACAAGGTGCCCAGTTCATGATGTCCATGGCGGTCGACACGGTGCCAGCGCTGCCGTTCGAACCCTGGACCAGACTACCCAAGCCTCTAGTCGCAACCTCGTCAAAGGGCTAGGCATAGATGTGCGGAGTCTGCGGAGCGACAGGTCGTGACGACGCGGCACGGGCATACGTCGCCGACGCCGCCAGCCTGCTCCGCCACCGGGGCCCGGACGGGGAGTCGTATTCAGCCGAGCCCTACGCGTTTCTCGGGCACACGCGACTTGCGATCATCGACATTGCTGGAGGAGCGCAGCCATTCGTTTCTCGAGATGGCAGGTTTTCCGTCGTCTACAACGGCGAGATCTACAACCACAAGTCACTTCGCCGCACTCTCGATCTGGAATGCACGGCGTGTGACGGCGCGGTGCTGCCCGCCCTATGGGCAAGGTTCGGCACGAGCTCCCTCGATCTGCTGCGCGGTATGTTCGCGATCTGCGTCAGCGATCGTCAGGACGGGACCCTGACACTGGCAGTCGACCCACTGGGCTTGAAGCCGCTGTACTGGTGCCGTGCAGGCGATGGGTCGCTCCGGTTCGCATCCGAGATGCTCGCTGTGGCCCGCTCCCTGCCTTCCGTGACAATCGACCGGCCCGCGCTCAGCGCCTACCTCGACACGGGCAGGTTCCCCCTCGGGTCTTCGGGAGTGAGCGAGATCCGGCGCATGCTTCCAGGCGAATGGTTGCGGTTCTCGGCCGATGGCGCACTTGTTGGGCGCGGCCAGGCGCGAATCCCAATCACTCAGGGCCCTTCGACGTGGAAGGCAGTTGTCGACGAGTTCATTCGCTCGGTCGAACTGCACCTTGAGGCAGACGTTCCCACCGGGCTCATGCTGTCCTCAGGTGTGGATTCGGCAGCGATCGCTTGGGCAGCCAGCCAGCTCGACATGCGCGTAGAAAGCTTCACCGTCGCGATGTCCGGCACGAACCCCGAGAGCGAGCTAGCTTGCCGGATAGCCCGGCGCTTCGGCCACGCGCACACCGTCCTTGCCGCCGATCCCGATCAAGCTCTTGTTGATGACTTCCTGCAATCGATCGACAGACCGACAACGGACGGACTCAACACGTTCCTGGTGTGCCGAGCCGCCGCGCGGGCCGGCCTGAAAGTGATCCTCGCGGGCACAGGGGGCGATGAACTGCTCCTCGGCTATCCTCACCACCTCCGAGCAACCAGGGTCGACTGGCCCCGCCGGCCGAGCAGTCACGTCTCTCGGGCCGCGGCGCGGACACTGGCCACACTGCCCCTTCCCCGCGGCCGGGCACGCGCCCGGCGCTACGGGGAGTATGGTGCACCCCGCAGTTGCGAAGATGTGGTCCGGCTGGCTCGGGCCGCCATCCCCCCCTCGCTTCGCACCCGCCTGCTCCAGGCGCAGCCACTGCCGGACCCAACGGGAACGCCAGTCCAAGCCCTGGTCGATGGGACTGCCGCATCTCGGGTGACTGCGGCCGAGTTTGACCAGTATCTGATGCCGATGCTGCTGGCTGATGCCGACACGTTCTCGATGGCGAACAGCGTCGAGGAGCGAACTCCCCTCGTCGACGCAGGCTTCGTTTCGGCAATCGCTGCGCTCCCGCAGCGCCAGGTCGGCAAGGGCGACTTCGTAGCTGAAACCGCTGATCCCGAGCTGATGGCGGCCCTGACCCGCCCGAAAGTCGGATTCGTCCTCCCAATGAACCAATGGATGAGATCTGGACCGCTCGCCCCATCGGTGCAGGGGGCGTTTGGGGAGCGAAGCCAAGTGCGCGGACTCCTAGATCGGCGAGCACTGGAGGCCGTGCACCGACAGTGGCTCTCGGGGCGATCTGCATGGCAATCGCCCTGGGCGATTGTGGTGCTGGATCGGTGGCTCGAGAAGATTGCCGACGTGACGGCATGGCAGTGATTTGTTCTGATCGCTAGCTAGGCGCCAGGATTACCGGACTTGTCCACCTTCGTCCAATGCTCATTGGCGGGCAGTGGATGCCAGAAGTGATCGGGCATCAGAACCTTGCCCCTATTTACCATTCCGGCTAGGTAGGAGAAACCGCTTGGGCTTCCGAGCATGACCTGCGCGCCAGCGAGCGAATCGAACGCTTCGATCGGGTCGTCGCTGACGAGCCAACTGACCGGAAGGCCGAGCAGTTCCAGGCCCCGATCGATCTCGCCATCGAACTCCTGCCCGCTGACGACGACCTCGGTTATGGGGTGCTGAGTCGATCGCCGCTCCTCTACACACCTTCCGGCCACCCTAGTGAACCACTCGCCATCCATCCACGCTTGGTCGCCGGAAGCGGTTCCCAGAAGTCCCCTGATGTCACCGCGCCTCACATGTATCGCCAAACGCCCGTTGTCCACCGCCTGTCCTGACCGCGAGGGGCTCTGCCAGAAGGCATTACGGAGGGCCTCCTCGGCCGGGCGCATGTCCCACCAATGCTGGTCATAGGCCAGGATGAAGACGGGGCGCTCGTCCCGATATCTAGTCACTATGGCGTCGAGCAGTCCGAGGCCTGCTGGGTCCTGGTCGCCGCCGATTGGTGGCAGTCGGACACGTCTGGCTCGATCTGGCGGATGCGGGCCATAGAGCGCTCTCAGGTTCAGGTAGTCGGCCCAGCGCGGGTCGATCGAGGCCGGGAGCAGGCTCAGCCCGTAGCGCTCCGCCAGGATGTAGCCAGCGATCCATGTCGACATCTGGTGGCCAGTCCCTGCATACCTGTGAGGTCTCGCGAGGAGCCATCCGCTGGGCGCTGACGAGAGGCAAGCTCGTGGCTCGGGAAGAAGAGGAGCACCTGACCGCGACGCGCTCACTCGCCACGCGCTGGGCCACAGACGCCGGAATCGCGGATCGCTGTTGGCCACTATGTTCAGACGGTGCTCCGCGTGTGAACGAGCCCTCCCCCAGATCCCCGATGGAGTGTGCTTGTCCTGCAAGTCTCCACCGCTCCTTTCTCAACCCAGCGCTCGGAACTGATCCTGTTCAGTAGATCGAAAGACAGTTCCGCTCCGGGCGGATCCTACCCGCAGGCGCTGCCTCCAATCCACGTGCCGACTGGATGCGGCCCAGCCCAACGCGAAGGGACCCCGCGAGATGACTCTGACCCGAGCCGGAGGCGGGCGAGGGAGTTCGACTACCATGGGCGATCATCGGCCAACGGAAGAGACGCCATGCAGCTTTCTGGCGGGACCTGGCTCAAGCGCACAGCGAGGATGCCCACGCTCCAGCGAGCTAGGGAGGCGGCCCTGCTGCCGCGAGAACTCGCGAGAGATCGCCGCCGAGTCGCTGCTGGGAGTCCTGTGCCTCCGGATCGGGTCAAGCACAAGATGATCGAGGCTGCAGCGCGCAGCGCCGGTTCGCGCGTCATCGTCGAAACCGGTACGTACTACGGTGACACGGCTGCCTACTTCGCTGTTCGCAGATATGACGTGCACTCGATTGAGCTCTCACCGGAGTTGACGGAACTGGCGAGACAGCGGTTCAAGTATCGGAACAACGTACAGATCCACATGGGCGACTCCGGAGAGATACTCGGGCAGGTGATCGCAGGTATCGACGTGCCGATCTGTTTCTGGCTCGACGGGCACTACAGCGGTGGCGTTACCGCCGGAGATTCGATGAGGCCGCCGATCCTGAGGGAGATCGAAGCGATTGGTCGGCATCCCGTGCGTAGCCACGTGATCGTGATCGATGACATGAACGCATTCGACGGCATCGACTACCCCGCAGTCGATGCTGTTGTCGACGCCGCACACCGCAACGGATTCAACGAGTCCAGTCTTGAATCGAATTTGCTCGTGCTTCGCAGTCTGCCGGTCGCGCAGCACCGGTAGCGGAACTGGCGAACGGTTGGGAATCATCATGAAGAAGTCTGTTGATCCGTTGACGATCACAGGATCGACACAGGCCGACAACCAGGCATGGTGGGAACGCCACCCAATGACTTATGAGGATTGGGGGAGTTCCAACGAGTTTGATGAGAATGATCCTGCCTCGTACAAACGCGTCGATGAGATCTTCTTCGAGCGCTCTCGGCACTTCGCGCATCCGGGACCTGGGCAATCCCCGTTTGGCGCTTTGATTGACCAGGAGGATGTCGAGGGGAAGAGAGTCCTGGAAATCGGTTGTGGAATGGGCAGCCACGCCGAGCTGCTTGCCCGGGGTGGGGCTCAGCTCACGGCGGTTGATCTGACTGAAACGGCTGTGCGGAGGACCAGCAAGCGACTCCGTCTCAGCGGGCTGGACGGGACGGTTCTTCAGGTCGACGCTTCCACCCTTCCCTTCCCCGATTGCAGCTTCGACGTCGTTTGGTCATGGGGTGTGATCCACCACTCGGTCGACCCGGCGGCGATTGTCACAGAGATCTACAGGGTTCTGGAACCTGGCGGAAGGGCGAAGCTCATGGTGTACCACCGGCGCAGTCTTCGCTACTTCGTTCGAGGCGGACTTCAGGAGGGGATTCTCCGGCGGCGCCTCAGGCGCGAATCCCTGCATGACATCAACATGTCGTTTACTGATGGCGCAATCGCTCACCACTACACGAGGCGTGAGGCGCGCGACATGTTCGGGAAGTTCCGCGATGTCAGGACTGCGGTGTACGACGGCGAGGAAGCTGCCTACCTGCCTGGCGTCGGCAAGCGGCTGCGTCGGATCGCACCGCGGCAGATGATGCGCGTGGATGAATGGCTGCAAAAGCGCTGCGGATGGTTCCTCTTCATAGACGCGACGAAGTGACGTGGAGGACGAACACGCCGGGGCTGATTAGGTGGCCCCGAGCGCCTGTCTAGGGAGGTCTTATGCTATCCAGCGCCAGCGAGGCTGTCTACCTAGCACTCGACTTGGGTGTGCTGGCTTCGATCGTCGTTGCGTTGCTCCTCATTGTCTCAAAGGCTCCGCGTCTGGCGCTAACGATCTTCCTAGCAGCGATGCTGCTGGAGAACAACCAGCACTTCTACTTGCTAGTGCGTTTGGAGTTCGGTCCCATCAACGTGTACCCAAGCGACGTGTTTGCGGTCGCCTTTCTCGTTGTCGGCCTGTCACGCCTCCATCACGCCCAGGTTCGGGCTTGGGCCCGGCGAATCGGACTGGCGTTGACTGCCATGGTGGGTGTGGGTGTGTTGTCGTGGGTTACCACAGTGGGCCTTGAGGCCGGGGTGAACCAGTGGCGCCCTTGGATCCTCTCCGTAGCGGTCTTCTGGTGGTCCGCGACAATGCCAGGCGGCTGGTCGTGGGCGAAGTTGCGACCAATCGTCTGGATGGGCTTCATTGCTAGCGGCCTTCAAGCTTACGGGTTGGCCACGGAGGGCCTCGGCTCTGCCACCGTGATCTACTCTCGACCGTTGTTCTCAAGTGCAGCTCTGCTGATGCTGGTGGCACTGTTCGTGCTCGCCCATACGCCGGACGTGGCGATTTCAGTCCGAACCGTTGGAGTTGTCTGGCTGGGGGCTGCCGTCCTGCTGGCACAGCACCGCTCGGTCTGGCTTGGCGCACTCGTCATGACGGCAGTCGCCGCCCTCGAGATGATTCAACACAACCGCAAGAAGCTGGAACTGGTGACCCTCGGCGCCTTCATGGCAATGTGCGCCATCCTTATCCTTGCGTACTTGGTGTCGACCCAACCCGAGCTGGGAGCCTCAGCCACCAACACTGGAAATCTCGACTGGCGGAATGACCAATGGTCGACCCTTCTGGAAATCCCACGATCAATGTTGGAGTGGCTCCTGGGAAGCACGTTTGGGCCGACAAACGTCACAGACGTGTCGAGTTTGTACTACGTGCAACGTTCTGCGCACAGTATGTACGTAGAAGCCATCACAGCAGTGGGAATCATCGGCGCTTTGCTGCTTGTCGCAATGCTCATCGTCGGCTTGACATCGCGGGGGATGAGGCTCTCGACGTGGACGACGATCGTCGCTGCCGGGTTGGGGGCCTTTGGATTCGTCTATCAGTGGCCAGGCTGGTCATGGCTGATTTTCGGGATCGCCGCTTCCACTGCGCGACCGCAGGCGGCAACATCGGCGCCTGGGCCTGGCGATCAGATCCATCGGACTCCGAGCCGCGTGACTTCACGGACCAACGGTTCCTAGCTGTCCAGTTCGTCGACCATCGTCCGCAGTTTCGGGACATCGAGCCAGATGTCGTTGTTGTCCGACCGGTAGGAGAAGCCTTCAGCTACTGGCTCGCCGGCGGCGGACCGGAACCCCCACTCCGCCAGCGCAGGCGTCACGACATACCGGTCCTTGAGGAAGACCGTTCTCCGGGCATCGTCTGTTGAGATCATCTCCTCATGAAGTTTCTCGCCTGGGCGGATTCCGATCTCGTAGACGTCCGATTCGGGCGCGATGGCAGCGGCTAGATCAACGACACGCATGCTGGGAATGCGCGGCACGTAGAGCTCACCCCCCTCCATCGCATCGAAGGAGTCCACCACGAACTGAACCGCTTGGGGAAGGGTAATCCAGAACCGCGTCATCCGAGAATCAGTTACCGGGATCTTCTCTCCGCGCGCCGCGAGGTCGCGGAAGAAGGGGATCACCGATCCGCGGCTTCCGACGACGTTGCCGTAGCGGACGACCGAGAACCGCGTGCCATATGCGTATCCGTAGTTGTTCGCGGCGACGAGGAGCTTGTCGGACGTGAGCTTGGTAGCGCCGTACAGGTTCACCGGGGACGAGGCCTTGTCCGTCGAGAGGGCGACGACCTTAGCGACTCCGGCGTCGATCGCCGCCTCAACTACGTTCTGCGAGCCGAGAACGTTCGTGCGCACGTACTCGAACGGGTTGTACTCAGCAGTGTCAACTTGCTTCAAGGCCGCAGCGTGCACAACGTAGTCAACGCCGTGCAAGGCGCGTGTCAATCGATCGCGGTCCCGAATGTCGCCGATGAAGAAGCGCAGGCGTTCATCGCCGTCGAACTGAGCTCGCATCTCGTACTGCTTGAGTTCGTCACGCGAAAAGATTGCGAGTCGCTCAGGCTCCAGATTGTCCAGCGCGTATCGAGTGAAGGCTCTTCCGAACGATCCAGAACCGCCAGTAATCAGAATACGAGCACCGATCAGACCACTCATGCTCTCCCCTTGTGTTCGGTCCGGGATCACCGTCAAGACATCACGATGCTAGTTGCTGAGTCCAGGCGCAGCTCCGCAGGGACCTCAGAGCCCGAGCAGCTCTGCCTGGCGGTCGAAGCGCGGCACGGCGCGGCGCACCTCTTTGAAAGTGCCGCGAGCCAGAACCCGGCCGTGCTCCAGGTAGATGACTTCGTCGGCATGCCTGATGGTCGCCAGACGGTGAGCGACTGTAACTAGGGTCACCTCCCCCTCGAGGGATTCGAAGGTCTCCGCGATTGCCTGCTCGGTCTCGGCGTCGAGTGCGCTCGTCGCCTCGTCGAGGACCAGCAGTCGAGGCCCCGTATACAGAGCACGGGCGATTCCGAGTCGCTGCCGCTGACCGCCGCTCAGGCGTACACCATGCTCACCTATCCGAGTGTCCAGCCCCTCTCGGGATGATCGAAGGAACTCCGCGATGTGAGCGCTGTCCAAAGCTCGCCAAACGCGCTCATCATCGATTGCCGCACGTGGAAGACCGAGCGCCACGTTGTCCCGCACCGTGCCGTTGGAAAGCGCGACCTCCTGTGGTACGTAGCCAATGCCGCCGGGCCACTTCACCACCGCCTGCTCGGGCGCGAGCCCGCCGATCGTGACAGAGCCACTTTCAGGGCGCAGCACCCCGAGAATGACATCCGCCAATGTCGACTTGCCCGACCCCGTCGCGCCGACCAGCGCCAGCGATGAGCCTGCGTCGACCGTGATACTCACGCTGTGCAGCGCTGCCGCCCCTGCTCCGGGGTAGTTCAGCGTCACTTCCGAGACTTCCAAGTTCGGCACAAGGTCGCGGCTCTCCCGCTGGATCTGCTCTCGGATGGCCTGCGGCTCCGGCGAATGCACTTCCGGCTGGGTCGCCCACTCTAGTGAGGCCGCCAGCGCGTAGGTTGTCTCGGCTGACCCTGACGCAGCCCGAATGCCAGTCGTCGATGCCTGCAGACGCATGATCGACGGCATCACCCGAGTACCCGCCGCCAGGAACAACGCTAGGGTTCCGACAGCCGTCATGGCGTCCTGCATCAGGAACTGCGTCACTGCCAGAGCAGTGGCCCCAAACACGAGCGCGGCCTCAAGCACGTACTTCGGAAGCTGCACGATGAACTGCCCATCGGAATTGCCACGGGCCGACTCCTGCCGGAGTTCGCGGAATCTGTCGCTGTAGAAGCTCCGTCGATTAGAGACCGACACTTCGCGGTACGAATTGATGGCCTCCTGAACGGTCGCTGTGGAGGCGATGTCGGCTGCGGCGACCATTCGTCCGACGCGAGCCGCCCACGTTCCGAGTAGACGCTGCAGGAGAATCGCGACTAGCGCGAAATATCCAATCGCGGCCAAGGCGACCAACGGACTCACGATGAGAAGGGCACCACCAAGCAGTATCAGCAGAGTCGCTTCGGTTATCACGATTACGCTGTTACCCAGAATCCCGCTGATGGCAGCGATCACGCCAGCGCTCAGCGCATAGGCGATCTCCTGGCTCGGTCGCGCCTGGACCTCCAGTATCGGGCGAGCCAGCAACGTGGCGCCCAATCGAGCCGACACTGCGGCGCAGCGGCTAGCCAGGAATCGAAGAACTCGGCGGATGATGAGGATCGAGACTCCGCTCTTCAGGAGCAGCAGCGCGGCAGCTGTCAAGCCAGCTATCGCCGTCAGGGTGTCGGTGCTGGCATCGACCAGCCCAAGGGAGTTCGCGACATTCTCAACGTAAGAGGGCGGAGGCGATCCCTGAACGCTCGATGCCGCCAGAATCCCGACGAGACCGAAGAGCAGCACTCCCAGTAGATCGAGAATCGACGTTGCCATCTGAAGGCCCGCAGCCACTGCCAGTAGCCGTCGATCCCTGTGCGAGAGCAGTCGCAGGGAAGAGCGGATTGCCTCCCAGACGGTCACGATGAACCGCTCCGAGCAACCCGAGGCGACACTTTCTCTCCCACTCTCGAACTCAGTGAACCTGTTCGCCAGGTTATGCTCATTGCCGGTGGGCACTGCTGCCGGGCCTGATCAGCCTATCGTGCAAGGTACGCAACAAGACCTCAGCCAACACGGGCACCCCAGAGCCCCCGATTTGTCAGGGAGATGCGGCTTTGTGGCACAGTCGAGACCGCTTCGCACCCTCCGCACGTGCCATTCCGCTGGCGGAAGCGTCTTTGGAGCATGCGTGACTACGCGTAGAGGGCAGTCCGCGCGAAGAACCTCTGAGCGCGACCGAAGCCCCTTCCGACGAGGTGGGCGAGGCTCGACCAAACCAACACGCTCCTGTCTGAAGAGCTCCAGTCCTGCGAGATCCTGCGATCTCGGCGGCCGGTTTCCCGAAGCGACCACCGAGTGGTCGTTGGCAGCGTGAGGATCACGCTCGTCGGGCCGACTGAGCCACGACTCCTCCTCGATCGAACTGATGCACCGCCGGGGCAACGAGCACCCGCAGTTGCCCAACTGGCTCTCGGTCTCCTGGCCGCGGGCGCCGACGTCACGGTGGTCACCCTTTGCCCGTCTGTCAAAGCGCCATGGGTCAGATCGAGCGGGCACATGACTGTGCGGGTCGCCCCAAGCAGGTTCCGGGCGCGCGACCTGGTTTCCAATGCTTGGCGACCCGAACGGGCAGCGCTGGCACGCGAAATACGCTTGTCTGATCCAGACGTCGTACACGCACACTGGACATACGAATTCGCGCTCGCAGCGCAGGACACGGGGCTGCGGCGGGTCATCACCATCAGGGACGCCCCCGGAACGATCTTCCGCTACTTCCGGGACCCGTACCGAGCGGCACGGTGGGCGATTGCCGGCATTGTCGCCCGAAGAGGCGGCGTGTTCATCGCTAACTCACCCTATGTCGCCAAGGCGTTCAGCCGCCAGGTCTGGTATCGGAAGGAGATCCATGTAATCCCCAACGGGTTGACCGACGGCCTTCTGCTCGAGTGTCGGCCATACCAGGCGCGCGATTCGATGGACCTGCTCGTCATTGCCGATCAGAGCCGGCGCAAGAACGTCGTTTCGGCGCTACATGCCCAACACTTGCTCGAGCAGCGCGGATCGAACTCAACGCTGACCGTCATCGGCGATGGCTTGGACCAGGGATTCCTTGATCTCATGGCGGCAGAAGCCAGGCCTAGAAGCGTGCGCATGTTGGCTCGCCAGCCACGGCCTGCCGTGCGAGACGCGATCAAGAGCTGCGACGTAATCATCCACCCAGCCCTTGAGGAGTCGTTCGGGAACGTCCTCCTCGAAGGCATGGCCGCAGGACGGCCGATCGTGGCTGGGGAGCGCTCAGGTGGGGCGCCATGGGTGGTCGGACCCGCAGGGCTCCTGGTCGATGTACGTCGCCCGGAGGAGATCGCGAATGCCGTGGAGCACCTGCAAGCGAACCCATCGATGGCAGCACAGATGGGCCATCGTGGCCGGTCGCGAGTACTGGAACGGTTCACGTCCGAGCGGATCACGGCAGAACATCTCGCTCTCTACGGGCGACTACTGGAGCGCCAATCGTGAAGTGCCATCGCCTTCAAGTCCCAGACGCGATCCACTCCATCATCCGCCCACGCGTCTCACCGAGAAGACGACGAATTCTCGACAGCTGCCGAGTCAGTCAGCCACGGTCAGCTCAGGAACCACAACCGTGGGCAGAGACGGCGGTTCACCTGCCATCGCCGCCAGAGAGTAGCACCTGAGGCCGCAAACCGACGCGAGGTACAAAGCGTAGCTCGTGAACCCAAGCACGATGTCAGCCCAAGCGAGATCAAGAGCAAGCGGCCGGTCTTTAGCACCGACGACGGAACTGCGCAGATCCCACTGAGCAGCGACATCTTCGTACTTCCCAGCGATCTCTGATGGATGTCGTCGAACCCGGACTTCCGTTTGCCCCGCTGGAAGTTCGAGCGCCCGGAGCAGTTCGGGAAGGCGCAGCAGCACACGCCCCTCCGGCTGGTCCGTCTCCGAGTCAACTCGTTCACCAAGCGGCTCCCCGAGTACGAGAAGCCGCCTGGCGCGTCCGGTCAGTCCGTCGCCGGTGGGCTGCCCAGCCCGCAGCCGCCTCGTGGCCCCGACCACGGACTCCGCGACACGGTTAGGCCACTCTGCCAGCGCGCAGCGCATCGCGTTCGAGGTCAGATTGCCAGCCAGTTCCAACCAGGAGCCAATCACTCGCCTCGACGAGAGCGCCCGTGTCTCGAACGCGCGGACCAGTTTTCACCGCCCCAAGCGACCCCGCCGGCCCGTCAGCGAGGATGGCCGAGACGTGTGGGAGATCAGGGATCCACTCCGCGACATGCAACGAGCTACCAGCATCGTGGATGGCGATGCCACATCGGCCCAGTGCACCAGCGTCTGATGGTTCGAGAATCGACTCGTACACGGCGCTAGCTGGGTTCTTCTCGGCTGTCTGTCGCCTTGGTCGAGAAGTAGAGGGTCTCGCAACCGGAATCAGCGTCCGACCTGCCTACATCTAGCCCAAGACCACGCCGGGGGCTCATTCCGCATGCGTCTATCAGCCTGCGCATCGCCAGGTTCCCCGCGGCAGTTCCCGCGGTCACCTCCGAGATTCGCATAGACCTCATCAGTTCATGGATCACGAGACGCCAAGCGTCGGTCCCGACTCCAGTCCCCGATCGGCGCGGGAAGACCAGAATCCCGATGTCAGCAGTCCTCGTGTCAGGATCGACGTAGGCAGTGATGGTCCCGACCAGATCCCCTGACGAACGATCTTCCACGGCCAGGAACAAGTTCGGCGTCCCGTCGAAGGACGCCAGATACCGTCGACAACTGGCTGCGTCATGACGCAGAAGGCGCTGGTCACTAAACTTCATGTGCTCTCGGTCGTTCAGAGCCCCCAGATACTCCTCGCTGATGTCCAGCACAGTGAAGTTCCTAACCCAGACACGAGGGCTTCCAACCGGCTCCCAATGCGCCATCAGTCAGCCCTGAGTTCATCGAGGTGGTCCCAGACTTTCGCGAAGGCCTGAGCCACGAGATCTGTCTGGTGCTCACCAAACTCGTGCGTGCACAAGCCCAGACACAGGATCTGCTCATGGAGACGCTCCGCCACAGGGCAGGGGTCAGCGCGTGAGCCGGGATCGTAAGGAAACCCCCGGCTGCCGTATGCGAGGTGTTCGACGAAGAGCGGCAAGCGGTGGATGTTCTGATAGCCCTCGAACAGGCCAGTGACGCCCTCCGCCGTGAGCGCCTCGAAAACGCGAGAGCGCGAGACCCCGAGTTCGAGAGGGTCGAGGATCAGCGGATAGATGTAGTAAACGTGTGTGTTCCCGTCATCGACATATGGGGTTTGGAGTCCACGAAGCTGGTTGAGGGTCTTCGTGAGCCTCTCAGCGGCGGCTTGCCTGCTCGCGACTTGGCCCGGAATCTTCGTCAGCTGGATTCCAGCGATTGCCGCCTCGATCTCTCCCAGCCGGAAGTTGTAGCCCATGATTCCGTGTCGTGGGACTGGCCGCACACCACGGCCTAGCAGTACCTCGCCGTGGTTGCGTATGAGCGCCATGCGCTCGGCGGCGGCGTCGTCCCCGGTGACGATCAGCCCACCCTCGCCGCAGGTAACGTGCTTGAAGTGGTTGAGGCTGTATCCCCCGATGTCGGTCATTGTCCCGGCAAGGCGCCCCCGCCTGGTCGCGAGCGGAGCCTGGGCCGTGTCACTTAGCAGTCGCAAGCCGTGATCCTCGGCGAGACGCCTTAGCGCCTCGATGTCCGCCGATTGGCCGAAGATGTCAGGCACCAAAACCGCCCGGGTCCTGGCAGTGATCCGCTGAGCTACTGACGCAGGGTCGAGGTTGAACGTCCGGCAGTCGATATCAGCGAACACGGGAACCGCGCTTGAGTGCAAGACGGAGGTTGCGGTTGCAGCCATTGTCCAAGGACTGGTGATGACTTCATCGCCAGGCTCCAGCCCGAGCGCACCGACGGCGCATATGAGCCCAGACGTCCACGAGTTCACCGCTAGGCAGTGCTTCACCCCAAACAGTGCGGCGGCCTGGGCTTCGAGGGCCTTCACGCGGCGCCCACCCATAAACCCAGGCCCGGCGTCACCCACGTAGCCTGACAGCTCGCCCGATCGAACGACGCTTGCCGCCGCGAGCGCCTCCTCTTCACCTAGTGATGAGTAGGGCGGAAACCGCTCTCCGACCACTGGGCACCCACCGAACAGAGCCAGGTCCGAAGCACCCATCTCACGAAACCTGTTCCATGAGTCGCAGCGTCATGATTGCGTCATCGAGCCCAGACACGAGCGGGCCGCCGTCAATGAGGATCCGCGAAATGTGCCGGTAGACGTCACACTGATACGAACTCAACGGATCCCTCCACTCCTGGGCGTCCGGGCGGGGCGGTTGCGATTGCGGACCGCGCTGCCGAGCCCTCCAGCTGATGTTTGTCCCCCCGAGCTGGTACGTGAGCAAGCCCCCGCTGAACGCCAGGGACACCTCCGCCAGTCTCAGCCCGCCTTCAGCTCCCCCATGAAAAAAGACACTACCCGCGTTCTCGAACGACATCACAAAGCTGGGGGTGAGGCCAGACGCAGGAGCCACGTCCGCAACGCGCCGAATGGACGAAGGCTGCCCGATCCAGCCAGTCACTAGGTTCACGAAGTGGCAGCCGTTCACCCAGAGCCCGTGACTGTACTGCACAACTCCGGAAACGAGTTGGCCAGCAACCGGCGAACTAATCAGTGCCCCTATCTCGGCCGTTTGAGGCAGATAGCGCCTGAAGTAGTTCACGCTCACGCGCGTCCCCATACTCTCGGCTACGGAAGCGAGGCGCTCAGCCTCGCGCGCGCTCATAGCGCACGGCTTCTCGCACAGAAGCATGCGCGGCGCCCAACGCCGGATTGCATCTGTAGCGAGCCTGACATGATGCTCCGTCGGCGTCGCGATCACAACCAGATCGACCCGCGTGTCAGGGACCTCCCGCAGCGTTGCCCAAGTCGGCAGGTCATACAAGAGGCCGAATGTTTCTCTGGCTCTGGGGTCTGGATCCACACTTCCGATGAGCCTGAAAGCGTCGTTGGTCGTGAGCGCGCGTGCGTGAGTCGCGCAGGAGCCAACAACCTGCCGTGGGACATCCTGATCCAGATCAACATCGTAACCAAGCCCGATGCGGCCCAGCCCAACCAGAAGTGCGGTGAAAGGCGGGCTCCCCATCAGCTTCGCTCTTGCGCGAGCATCACGGTGTGCATCAGCTGAGCGCGCTCCCAGTCGTCCTGCGTGTCGATGTCTTGCACGCGCCACGACGGGAGGGCATAGCCGAGTGCCCGCCGAAAGATCGGAAGACCATCTGACCAAGCGAGGGACCTTCCCCGGTAGAGTTGCCCAGCATCGTGAAACCGGTCTGCGTAGAACTGCGTCGGAGTCACATCTTCCCTCATGGACACGGGCCTTCGGAATTGTACTGGGACGCTTGCCGCCTCCGCGATCACGGCGATCTCCTCATCCTAAGTCGACACACGACCTGCTCGAAGACTCCACTCGCGAGTGCAACATCCATCGTCCAGGTAGTCAATGGCCGCCCGGACATCAGCCGGATGTTCTTGCGTGGTGTCCGCTTCGATCCGCCCGTGCCGGGGTTATTGCGACAGCGCCGCCCTGGGCGCGCCCGCTGGGCGCGGCATCGGGGTCGGTCACAGTATTCGCTGCCTTCACATCAAGGTCACGGACGCAAAACAGATGCTAGTTCCAGCGCTGGCGGTTATGTTCGATGGGTGGTGTGCAAACGGGAGTGTTCATGACGCTCAGGTGATTGGATGCTGGGCGCCAAGGACTAGTGTTGCCACCCCTCGATGCTGGAGGCGGCGGCTTCGCCATCGATGATTCCCAGGCGGGCCCGGGACAGGATGTCCCGACCGATGTAGCTGCGCATTTCGGTCCATTCGTCATGTTGTTCGACCGTCCCCGCTACGACACGCCACCCCACGCTTCTCCGAAGCGTCGGATTGTGGGATGACTCTGTCCAGCCGGATGCCAACCGAGGCGGTGTGCGCGGACAGTCATGCCGAGGCGACCGTTCTCCGCTTCTCAACGAATGCGGAGCGGATCGCGACGGGGCGCGGCAGCTAGCGCACACGGAATAGAGGTTCGAGACGGGGTCCTTGTAGGAACTCACCCACGTCGGCGCTGGAGGCCGCGCTGGCCAGCGTGGGAAGAGCTCGCGAGTACGCGTCCACGACTGCGCTGAGATCAGACGGCGAGTGAGCCAAGGTCATTCCGTGTGAGCCGATCATGAAGACTCCGGCCTGGCACATCTCCTGAATCAGCAGCGTCTTCAGACCCCAGACATCGATTCCAGGATCGTCGGTCCACCGGAAGATGTGCCACGATGGGTGGCCAGCTAGCTCGAGGAAGCGACTGCATCCGCTTGCGGTTAGCGCCTCCCGGACCCGGCCCTGCAACAACGCTCCTCGCTCGGCCAGGGTCTCGGTGACTGGCTCCGCAAGCAGAAGGTCGAGGACGGCGGCAGCGGCAGCCAGGGACAGCGTTTCTCCCCCGAACGTGCCGGAGAAGAAGATCTCTTCCATTCCCATCATCAGCCCGCGTCGTCCTGCTATCGCTGACAACGGCATTCCATTGGCAAGGCCCTTGCCGAAGGTCGCCAGGTCCGGCTCAACGCCGAACGCCTGTTGGGCCCCGCCGTTGCTGAACCTGAACCCCGTAATTGTCTCGTCGAAGATGAGAACCACTCCCCGGGCCGCACAGGCATCTCTGACTCCCTCAAGGAAGCCTGGCGCAGGGTAGTCGAGGTTCATCGGCTCCAGAATCACTGCGGCGAACTCGTCGGGATACTGGCCGAGCAGCGACTCGAGTTCGTCAAGCTTGTTGTAGGTGAAGGTGTGGGTAAGTTCGCTCACCGCGCCAGGCACCCCGCCGCGTCGAGCGGTCGAACCTATGTACCAGTCGTGCCAGCCGTGGTAGCCGCACACGGCTACTCGATCACGCCCTGTGTGGAAACGGGCTAGCCGAACCGCGCCTGATGTCGCGTCCGAACCGTTCTTGGCGAACCGCACCATCTCGGCTGAGGGCACCATCGCGACGATTCTCTCTGCCACCTCGCTCTCGAGCCGATGCGGTAGCGACAGCGTGATCCCGCTGCGGAGTTGCCTCAACACAGCCTCGTCGACTGACGGATGGCGGTAACCGAGCGTCACGCAAAGCAAGCCACTGGACATGTCGATGTACTCGTTTCCATCAACGTCCCAGAGCCGACACCCGTCGGCACGCTCCGCGAAAAGGGGTGCAGCACCCACCGGTAGCTGCGTGCGGCTCTTGCTGAAAGTCTGGGACGCGAGGGGAATCACAGCCTCGGCTCGTGCCAGCCAGGCCAGTGACTCCCGATACCTCCCACGAGCGCGGGAAGATGAACCCTCCATGGTCAGAACCTCTCTACAGTCGCGCGCGGTCAGGCCATCGCCTGGGATCGCGGATTCGCGTGTCGTTGATGCCGAAGCTCATCCAGTCAACGCTTCCCGCGCCACCCTCGGCGGCTCCGCACGCCTGCTCAACCTCGGATGCGGTCGTGGTTCCCACGACGATGCGGGCGATGCCGGGAACCTGGAGTGCAAAGGCCACGCACGCCTGCTGGGGAGTCATACCAGCTGCGCGGCAATTACTGTGAAACCGGTCCTGATGAGCAGCGAGGGGCCGGAACATACCTGACAGGCGATCAGGCTCCAGCAGGATGAGCCCCTGCAAGTAGACGCTGCGCGCATGGACCTCGACACCTTCAGCAGCGAGCTCCTGTATTGGCCCTTGCGTGAGGGTCTGGTCATACACGCTGGCCGGCACTTGAACAACCTCCGGGCGGAAGGCCTGCACGGCCCTATCGATCTCCTCGCGGTCATACGCGGAGAATCCGATCCTGCGAACGAGGCCGAGTTCCCTGGCGCCGTCGAGGGCTTCGGCGATTGCATCCGCATCGCTACTCCATAAGTCTGCGGCTCGGTGAACAAGTAGCACGTCGATGGGCTGGCGGCCCAGTCTCGCCACCGACTGCCGGATGCCAGCGTGGACAGCTGCGATCACGTCCCCGCCTAGCGGACGAAGCGAGGAGAGAGGGGCCAGCTTGGAAATAACCTGCAGCTCGCAGTGCCTGGAGAGCGGCGCGCGAAGCGCCGACTCGGCCCCCCCGTACTCGGCTGCGGTATCGACCCAGCGAACTCCAAGCTCCACACCACGGTTGAGCACGATCGCCGCGTCCGCCTCAGACACACGGCCCTGTGCATTGGAGATGCCGTAGTCCAGCCCGAATTGAGCAGTTCCGAGCACGAGCCGCTCACAGGCACCGTTCATTCGCGTTGGCTGGCTGGATAGGTGGGGTCTGCCAGCCAGGGTGCAATCCGCCCAAGGCGGACCACGTCACACCGCTGGCCTGCGATGTCGCAGGCGTCGGCTGGCAGGAGAGCTTCTATGCGAAAGCCAGCTGCCTGGAATGCGCGGATCGATGCGACGTTCACGGAAGCAGCTCCGGCGAAGAGCTTCTCGATCCTGATCTCGGAGAAGGCGAAAGCACTCAGCGCCGCGATAGCCTCAGTTGCGAAGCCGCGACCCCAATACCCGCGGTCGCCGATCATGATCCCGACCTCTGCGCGCCGGTGCAGACTGTTGGTCGGCCCGAGCTTGATGTTGCCGATGTGGCGACCGTCCGCCACGACGGTGATTGCGCACGCCAGCGTGTTCTCGTCCGCAGTCACCCCCCGGACGTACCCGGCGACGCTGGAAAGCGTGTGGTCTCCGGACCGCGTATCCAAGTACTTGAACACGTCTGGATCGTTGAGCCAGGCTACATAGTCACTCGTCACGTGGTGCTCATCTAGTCTCAGAAGACGCAAGCGTTTGGTGCCGATGACGAGCAGCGGATCCTGAAGACTGCTCGTGTTCACGGATGTAACCTTACGTGAGACGCATCGAGGCGGGTTCGCTGCTCAGGGGGGCACCACGCGCACACCGGGAGAGACCCAAGAGATGGCATCACAGGTTCCAGCTCCCTACGGCCGTTCCGTAGGCTCCGCTGTGGCGATCATTCCGGCGCGCGGGGGCTCGAAGCGGATACCTCGGAAGAACATCCGCATGATGTCGGGGCGTCCGCTTATCACGTGGGCTGTTGAAGCCGCGCTCGCGAGCGGGGTCTTCGATGACGTGGTGGTTACAACAGACGATGACGAGATCGCGTCGATAGCGGGTGACGCTGGCGCATCGATTCCCTTCATTCGGCCCCCCGAGCTCAGCGACGACTACACGCCGACGGTGCCGGTCATCGCGCACGCCGTGGCCGCCCTAGACCAGCTAGGCGCGAGCTACGAGTTCGCATGCTGCCTGTACCCAGCCGCGATCTTCCTCGTTCCAGAGGACTTTGCCGCGTCGCTCGAGCTACTCAAGCGCAACCCCCGGCACAAATACGCAGCGACTGTGACACGGTACGCGGCTCCAGTTCAGGAAGCCATGGAACTTGGCCCCGACGGGACGATCCGCTTCCTTTGGCCAGAGCACTATGGCACCCGTACGCAGGAGTTCGCGGAGCGGTGGCACGACGCGGGCCAGCTGTACTGGGGGCGACGGGAGGCCTGGACCGAACATCACTCGATCTTCGACCTTGCAGTTGGCTATTCCCTTCCCCCGTGGCGCGTCCAAGACATCGACGACGAAGATGATTGGAGGCGCGCAGAGGTAATGCACACCCTGTTCCTGATGGAGCAGCAGCGATAGGGATCACAACGGGACAGCAATCCCGACCGGCAGCGTAGTTTCAACCCCGGCGCGACGCGCCAGCGTGTACGTTGGCAGCCCGCAGTGGGACGCAAGGTACAACGCATATGAGTTGAAGCCGACGACGGCGTCCGCCCACGCAAACTGCTCCGCCAGCGGGGAATCGCGGGCGGACGCAACAGAAACGGTGCTCGGCCATTCCGCCCGGATTGAGTCATACTTGTCGTCCGCCTCGATCGGGTGCAGTCGCAAAGCGATGTGGACGTTAGAGGCGCCAGGGTTGAGGGGACCAAGCACGTCAGGCAACCGCGCTAGCACCGAGCGCTCTGGCCCGTGCCCGCCCCCAGCGGCAAGCGGCTCGGCGATGACCAGGACGCGCCAGGCCCCGGCTGGATCGCGCGCCTGGCGGAGTGACGCCGTCGCGGACCCGATGTCGTCCGCCAGAGTGTTCGGCCACTCAAGGACCGCCACTCCAGGAAGAGAACTCCCGGCGATCTCGCGCGCGTAGGGGTCCGTCACGATCACAGCGTCGGGCAAGTCCAGCGGATCCGGGCCGAATCGGACTCTGTAGTTCACCCAGTGGTCGAGCACTGAGAGCACCAGCCGATCGGCTCGACGCGCGGCGCGCACCGAGTCCGCCAGTTGCGGCGTCCACCCCGACCCAACGAGCAGCCATTCGCACGCATCGATCACGGAGGCTGCGTCTTGGAACTGCCTCAGCTCACCTGCGGCAGGAATACCCCGTGCCCATCCCGTCGAGAAGACGCCAACCACATCAGTCAGGTGCGGCAACCACGCCACGACGTGAGCAGCACTGCCGGCATCAGCGATCACGATCCCGCAGTCACCCAGCCGACCCGCTTCTGCTGGGGACGGAACATGGTTCAGGTCCTCAACGAGGGAGCTCATCAGTAGGGGTAACCGCGGCCGACTGTGATGAAGCGGTCGGCCCTGTCGAGATTGAGGCTCGAAGTCGGCTCGTCGCCGATCCATGCCGACTCGTCGACCGAAGCATCGCCCAGCTCTGCGCTCCACCCTTGGAAGCTCCAATCACGCAAGTCTCTGGCGCGCCACGACTTCGGGCTGCGGAAGCGATCGGCAACGAGCCATAGGGCGGAAGTCTGAGCACCGAGCCAATCCGCGAGTAGATCCATGTGCGGAGGCGCTACGAATTCGTACTTGCGAACGAGGGCGATGGCGGACTGGCGGCTAAGGCGCTTGTGGCGGATTTCGCGACATGCATGGTCCAGGACGCGCGAGTATCCGCGCTTGCACATCTTCAACCAATCGTGGAATCCGCCGTAGACATACGACTCAACGTGATCGTAGGCATCGAATGTTCGTGCCAGCCGGGCCGACTTGAAGCCCCTTTCTCGCACCATGAACCTGTGCTGGGCGGTCGGATCCCACCTGACGAAGTTGCTCAGGTAGATACCTCGCACCCCGATGCGGTGGAGCTCCCGATCCTCCGGATACCGGAACTGCCAGACATCCTGGTCTCTCAGGTCACTGAATGACTGGAGCAGGTCGCCGGCCTCGTGGCCCATGAGGTCGTGCTCTTTCCGATACCGCCGACTCATCTCGACATTGTCGAGGTGGGAGTACATCCCCACTTGTTCAACACCCTGGTGCGGGCCCCAGATGATGAGGGGAATGTTCATCCGAACGGCGGTCTGGACCGGGAACACCGTGTGGCCGGCGAGCGCTTGCCAGTAGACACTCCCCAGTTGTTTGAGCGTCTGCCGCGTCAGGCGCTTGACGCTGACCGGGTTGACGTGCTGAGTGAGCATATCTACATCGAAACGGTCGCGGAGGTGAGCGAGATTCCGAATGCCAAGCGGGGTGTTGTAGTAGGTGTTGTAGCTGACGACCAATGGGTTCATCTGAAGCCGCTCCCGAACCAGATGGATCAGGAAGTACGAATCGTACGCGCCTGTGACAGGGACGATGCAGTCGTAGGTTGCGCCGGAAGGGCTCCTGTAGGGCTTGACCAGGAGTTCCAACTCCCGCCAGCGCTCACCCCAGTCCAAGAAATCCTTCTCTTCGTGCACGCGGCAGCCCGAACAGACTCCCTCGGAATCGAACGTAATCCCGAGCGGGTGGTCGCTCCCGTACAGGCATCGGGTGCAAAACGTTCGGCCAGTCATTCCGGTACCGTCGCTTCCCATGGGCGGACAGGTGTCGTGAGCCGCAGCTTCACTGAGGGAACCGCCAGCTCGGTGTGGTGAAGGAAGTTGCCGATGGCAACGCCCATGACGCGATCATGACGGATCACACGGTCAGCCAACTCAGGATCGCCTATCCCCCCAGTCGCGATCAGGTTGACTGCGGGGATCTTGGGCAGCGCCTTCTCAAGCCGCTCCAGGCTGAAGCCTCCGTGCATTCCGTCCCCCGCGACATCTTGATAGAGGATCTCGCCGCCCCATCCGGATGGCAGTGCCGCAGATAGGTCGGCGACCGGGCGGGTTGCTCCGGAGGTCGGTTCAAGCCAGGCGAGAGTGTCGCCATCTTCGACGACGGGCGCACTCAAGACGACAGCCTGGTCACCGAGAGCGTCGGACACGTCAGCCACCAGGCGTGGGTTGGCCAGCACGCCGCGGCCCAACACGACTCTCTCCGCCCCAGCACGGGCCACCGCGACCGCATCGGCACGCGACATTAGTCCCCCGCCGAAGGTCAGTGGCGTGGAGAGCGTGTGCTCCACAAGATCCGAGATCATGTCCAGTGCCGACCATTCGCCTCGGGGTCGTCGCGAAATGTCGAGCAGGCAGATCTCGTCAACTTGCCAACGCTGGAGCTCCTCCACGATGAACCGCGGACGACCGACGGGCAGCCAACGCGAGAACTGGTAGCTGTTGACCACCCAGCCATTCCGAACCGTGACCAGCCCAATGATCCGCTTGAGCGCCATCACTCATCAAGACCGCTCTGCCCGGAAAAGAGGCGTTGAAGGAATCGGGCTCCCGCTATCTGGCTCTTCTCTGGATGAAACTGTACGCCGATGAGATTCTGGCTTCGGACAAGAGCTGGCGTTCTTTGCTCGTCCACTGTCTCAAGTTCGATGACTTCGGCATCATCGGGAACCACCTGGAAGTTGTGGTTGAAGAACACGCACGAGCCAGCCAGTTCCGTCGCGCGCTGAACACGAGCGTGTCTAACCCGGACCGGCACGTCGACGGTCTGCCATCCAATCCTCGGGGTCCGGCTTTCCAGGGGCTGCACGCTTCCCCGTATGAGTCCAAGGCCCCGCGTGGACTCGTGTTCGCTGGATTCGTCGAACATCAGCTGGAGTCCAAGGCACACTCCGAGGAGCGGCTTGCCCGTAGCGCTGAATCTCGTGATTGCTTCGTCCAAACCCCTAGAACGCAGTACCTGCATGGCCGGCGGGAACGCCCCTACACCTGGCAGGATAAGCCAATCGGCTGTCTCGATTCTTTCAGGTGAGGCAGCTGCCATAACGCTCACGCCCGCCCTCTCCAGGGCCCGAGCTAGACCGTCGAGGTTCCCGAGCCCGAAATCGACCAGAACCGCTGCCTTCCTCATGTCAATGGCCCACAACAAAGCGGGGACAAGGTCGGCCCGACGGCGGCACCTCGAACAAGTCAGCGTTCGTGTTGGCGCGTACCTGTTCCCAGAAGTCGGCAATGTCGATGTCGATAAAGTCACAGAACTGCTCGATGTAGTCATCGCTGCAGGCACCGTCGTACGTCGCGACGATTTCGCAGGCGTCATCCCGCGTGATGCGACCTTGTCTGATTTCCTCATTCATGTAATCGGTCGCCCGTCCGAAGCCGAACTTGTAGTACTTGATCATCTGGTTGAGGGTTACCCAATCCTCATCGAGCGCCGTAACTCCGAACAGGTCACCGGTGTTCTCCGGACCATCGTCGCGGAATTCGAGCCCGTTCAGACCCGACACGATCGCGTTGTTCACCAATGACCAATCACCCAGGGCCCAGCCCATGTAGAAGAGCTCGATATTCGCGTCTTCGAATTCCTGGAGTGATGGATATCGATACGAGATGAGCTGGTCGTCCGTGAAGCCCGCATCTCGCAGCCAGGCGTCCGCCCCTCCAGAGAGGGTGTTGGCGTTGCGCAGATTGCTTCCGTCGTACCCAGTCTGGCCAAGGGTTCCCATGTCTCCAAGTTGCAGCGCTGGGTTCTCCCCCCAGAGGATCAACGAAATGCCGTAGTCGATCGCCAGTCGAGGTACGCCGCTGAACAGGGCCAGCTCTGTCGACCTGGCCCAATTCGTGAACTTCGCGAATGACACCTTCATCATCTGCCGCCAGGTTTCTGGCGCAGGGTTGATGCTGACCACATCGAAGCCCAGATCGATGAGATTCCCGAGATTCTCGGCTCCCCGGTCGGAGAGCTGTCGCGGCGGATACCCGACGCAAACCAGCAGTGGCTGGAGCTCCAGCTTATCGCGGACCCAGAGGGACTGCCGCGTACTGTCCTTGCCGCCGCTGACGCCCACGATGCAGTCGAATCCGCTCTTGCCTCGTCGCCTGTGCGGCGCGATGGCGGCCTGAAGCTCCTCACGCCGAGCGTTCCAATCCACCTTGCCGAGGCTCACCGAATAAGTGCATGCTGGACAGACGCCGTCCGGGCCAAACTCGATGGCCGGGCGGGTATCGGGCTGGAGGCAGCGCAGGCAATACCTCATCGCTCGGTTCGGCCGACCGTTCTCGTCGTAGCCAGCGAAGAAGACATGATTGTCAATCGCCCGCAGTGTTCCGCTGTTTCGAGGTGACCACTACTGTCGATCACTCAACGAGTCCCTTCCGTGACAGCTCGTTCCGAATCGGGTGATCCGTCGTACCCTCGCACGATTCCCTTGATGGAATGCCTCGGGACATCATACTGCGCGGACTGGCGACAGTTTGAGCCTCCAGCAGTTGACATGCTCTCCCCTAGCGCCGAGCGCCCCTCTCGACCGCCTCAGCCTTCAGCGCCAACACCAGGACTGCAACTCCTTGAGCCCCGCTGCTTCGGTGATCACCGCACGCCTGCAGGGCTCTGGCGCCCTACGCCCCAGTCCACACCTACCCGATCGCGATCATGCCCGGCCGCACCCGCACCAGACGCTGCAAATCCTGACGCGTTCGCAGGCTGGGCCACCCGAGCGCGTCGGCGAGCTCCGCTCGGTGGTCGTGCGGGTCAGCGCCAGGCTTCTGCATCCACGGGTGTTCCTGATAGAGGCAGCCGCCAGCGCACTCCTGTCCGTGTTCCCTGTCGCAATCGGTCTCCCGGTGCCCTTCATCGAAGGAGAGTCCGGGAATCACCTGTACGAGCTTCCCAAGCGAAGCCGCATAGATGAGGGCTGTCGACACCGCATCCGCAATGACCAAGTCGTGAGCCTCAATCAGCGCCAACACGTTTGGGAGCACCCTCGTACGGTCTCCTGCTGTGGAGCCTGGCGCGTGACTCGTCCCCCGGTATCCGGCGCACTCGACTGCGAAACCGTGAGACTCGAAGCCCAGGCGTGTTTCGCGGCATAGGAAGTCCTGCCAAGCCAAACAGACAGTCGTCCTGGATGGATCGAAGAGATCAGCCACCTTGCGCGGCATGGACGCGAACGTGATGACGTCATCTTCGCAGGAATGTACGGGGAAGAGCAGGGTCCTGCCACTGCCAGCCAACGAGTTGTTGGCCTGCACTGAGCCAGTCTCCCAAATCGTGGATCGGTTCCTCATCCGCAGGAGATAGAGCCAGGGAGCGCCAATCGCGATGACTTTGCGGGCGCCCGCCGCACGCGCTGACTGAACCCATGCCTCATTCCACATCCATTGGGGCAGCTCCCGGGCTATCGGGTCCAGCACCTTGCGTTGGGGGATCGTCTCCGCGCGCGTCCATCCACCGTGTGGGATACGCCCGAGGATCAGGCATGACATGTCGTAACCAGCGGCCTGGAGAATCAGCTCGCGGTGGCCATAAGCGAACTGTTCACTGTAGCAATCGATACGCGCGTCGCCTTGGCCGAACAAATACGTCGCGGCGCGAACCGCCCCTGCCGTGCTCACGCGGCGCCCTGCAATGGTCAACCGAGCACCCAATGGACAGCTCCTGATTCTAGACCGTTTGATTGGTGCAAGATCCTACCTGCGGTCGATGCGATGCGGTCTCGATCGTGAGGTCGGCCCTTGTCCGCGAGTGTAGCCAAGGCTTCGTCCGAGCGTGGATCGGCTCGACGGTATGCTTGGGCGCCATGGCAACGCTCAAGTCGATCAGGAACAAGATCGTCGACAATAGGCCCGCCCAGGCAGCACTCAGGAAGGCGTCTCGAGCACGGGTCATCCCGCCGCGCGTCTACGAGAAGATCCCGCCGCTCGGCAGCCACCCCGTCATCACACCGGAGGGGAACACAATCGCCTATGTTGCCGACCTGAGCGACATGATGGCGCGGCAAGTCGTGTGGGGGAATCTCCAGGTCTGGGAAGCCACCAGTCTCCAGATCTTCTCCAAGCTTGCCCGATCCTCGGTACGCTTCCTGGACGTCGGAGCCTACACGGGGATCTACAGCCTTATCGCTTGCGCTGACGGCCCAGGCGAGGCTATCGCGTTTGAGCCGAATCCAGCCGTCCGACCACTTCTTGCGAGGAACATCAGGGCCAACAACTTCGATCACCGAGTGACGGTTATCCCAAAGGCCGCATCGGATACCCCTGGCACCGCCACCATGACCATCCCGTTCGACACCACCGCTGCCAGGCTGGATGCAAGCGGAACCGGGCCGTGCGTCGAAGTCACAACAGTCGACGACGTACTGGCTGGCAGAAGAGTGGACATAATGAAGATTGACGTAGAACGGCTGGAGCCGCAGGTGCTGAAGGGGGCTGCCAACTCGCTCTCGCAGTACCATCCGGCGCTCATTATCGAATGCCTAGACCAGGAATCGTTCGTTGCGGTCGATGAGCTCGTTCGCGGCTTCGGCTACGACAACTGCCAGCACCTTGGTCAACGCGGGGTCGCGTCGACCACGTCCTTCGTCGAAGAGCCAGCATTCGCCAACTTCCTCTGGCAAACCACTCACAGGTAGCAGCGAATCACCCTCCGGTACGTTTGCCTCTCTCGTCGGGTGAGATCGCGAGGCTGGCGTCCTTGCTAAGGCCGATTCGCGCGCATGACCCCAGGTTTCTCAGCGAGTAACGAAACCAGAAGACCGGCGATCGATTCGTGGCCCACCGCACTCAAGTGCGCTCCATCCCGCGCGAAGTCGGCGGGCGATAGGACCGCTCCCGGGTCCAGGACGGCAACCCGGCCTGCGGCACGACGGGCCAAGTCGCAAGCAGCCGACCTATTGCTTGCCAAGGCCCCGGGACTCCATGGATAGGTCGCCATCCGATGGAACTGGGGCAAGAGCAGAATGAGCTGGGCATCAGTTTCAGCTTCAAGGCGATCGACCAGCACGCTCAGATTTTCGCGATACAGCTGGGGCGCCATGAACGGTCGGATTCGGAGAGCTTCGGAGACCCGGTCGCCCAGTGCGCTTCCGGCGACTCGCAAGTAGGAACGGTAAACCGCACGCCGAGCCCACTGGATCACGCGGAGAAGCCAGCTCCGGTCAGTCACGGGCAGCTCACCATCTGGATGAACACGAAACCTTCGCAGCGCACGCGGGAACATCAGCATCGCCTCACGCGTCCCGTGGGCGAGAACAACGACGTCCGGCACAAGTGCTTTGACCTCGCTCAATCGGTCAAGGGTGACGGTGACCATTGCCCCACCGAATACCAGCGCCTCGACTTCCCAACCGACAGGGCCAAGACGAGAACGCGCGATCTCCGGGTATGGATGAGCGCCAACAGCTGGGTCAATGCCGAACGTTGTAGCGATCGAGTCACCGCAGATTACGAGTCGATTCGGTCGGCCATCCACAGCACCAGGCTAGAGCCACAAACCCTCGCTCGCGCAGTCGCCACCTTGGATTACGGCCGCACGGCGACCCCGTGCTGACCCGCCCGAAGGAGCAATGCCCACGAGATCCGTGCGTGCTCAGTCCCCCTTCGCGCCGCGCTTGTGCTCAGGATCGACTGCCATGGATGGAATCCCGGGAATCCTGGTCATCGTCTCGGCAAAGGACGGCATCGAACTGCAGCATCACCCCTGTCGAGCTGTCACAGAACCCGGGTTCGAGGCCGCGCAACCGATAACCTTCGGCCTCCAACCACTCAATAGCCTCCTGCCAATCCCACGCCCCCGCGTATAGCGGCTCCACTGAGAGCTCTAGCTGAACTGCGACGATTCGGTTCAGCAGCCTTCCGCAACCCGCAAGAACCTGGCGCTCATATCCTTGGACGTCAATCTTCAACACTGGCCTGTTGAGGACAAGTTCTCCTGCCGCGACGATCGAATCGAGCCTTCGAACCCTAACGCTCTCCCGTTTGACAACTTTCGCGTCGGGAGCCGCCTCCACATGGCGGTCCAGCATGTCCACCAGCGAACTGCTCGCGCCCGCGTTCGCCGTGACGTTCAGGTCGGCCGAGCCGTCAAAATCTCCGAGCGCCTCGCCGCGCACATTCCACTTCTCATCTGTCTCTGCCGAGAGCACGAGATCGCGGCGCGCGGCCTCCCCGGGTTCGAACGACACGATGTCGCCTCCGTACCCGAAACTCCTCAGAGTCCGGGCGAATCCACCGTTGTTGGCACCGATGTCGAGCACCATGCCCGGACGGGCCGAGAGCAGCGCGCGGAACAGCACATTGCCTTGCGTGTCCTGCGGGAACCTGCCTACCTCGAGCCCAACCTTCCGCAAGCGACTCCTCAATCTGGACTTGACTGACACGGCTCACCTTGATCGCACTCTGGGGGGACGACTACACCCAGGGACCGTATCACCCAGACAACGGGCTCTCGGAGTTCAGGCGGCTCGGAAACAGCCTCCGACACAGCGGACCGTTCGGGACCAATTAGAGTGGGGCGACGAACCCCCCGGGGCTTGTCCAGCACACAGTGGGGAAACCAAGCCGAAGTGATTCCTTACGGACGTCAGTCAGTAGACGAAGAAGACGTTGCGGCTGTCTCGTCAGTCCTGCGCAGCGCCTGGCTGACGACTGGACCCGCAGTCGAGGAGTTCGAATCCGAGCTCGCACGGCAAGTCGGCGCCGCGCAATGTGTATCCGTGACATCAGGCACGGCGGCGCTCCACTGCGCGTACACCGCAGGAGCCATCGGTCCGGGCGATGAGGTAATCACGCCACCCCTAACGTTTGTTGCCACGCAGGCCGCAGCAGCTGCGCTCGGCGCCAAGATCAAGTTCGCAGACGTTGAGCCTGATACCGGAAACATCGACCCAGCAGCCGCCGCCGCACTCGTTACTCCGCAGACCCGAGCGATCGTTGCAGTCGACTACGCCGGCCATCCGGCGGAGCTCGATGACCTGCGGTCCATCGCCCGCGAGCATGGAATCCTTCTCATAGAGGACGCAGCACATTCGATCGGATCCTGCTATCGCGGTCGGCCCGTCGGGTCGATCGCGGACCTCACGACGTTCTCGTTCTTCCCGACCAAGAACATCACAACGGGGGAGGGAGGTGCGGTCGCTACGGCTGATCCGACGCTCGCCCAGCGAGCGAGGTTGTTCCGGAATCACGGCCTGGTGCGGGACTCCAAGGCTCAGCGCTACCCAGACGAAGGACCATGGCATCAGGAGGTGCATGATTTCGGCCTCAACTACCGGCTGCCGGACATTCTCGCGGCCCTGGGCCTGAGCCAACTGGACCGCATGGCCGAGTTCAAGAGGCGCCGCGCGGAGATCTTCGGGCTCTACGCGGCGCTGCTCGGCGGCATTGACGACCTAGCTCTCCCGACGGTTCGGGACCATGTCGACCCAATGTGGCATCTCTTTCCGCTCAGAGTCCCGGCCAGCGAGCGCGCCCGAATCTTCCAAAGTCTGCGTAAGCGTGGCATCGGCGTGCAAGTGAACTACATGCCTGCGTACTGGCATCCGGTATTCGAGGATCTCGGCTACAAACGTGGGACGTGCCCCAACGCTGAGGCGTACTACCGGGAGGAGATCTCGCTCCCAATGTTCCCGGGTCTTCGTGATGACGAAGTGCACCGGGTGGCCGACGCTGTCGTCAGCAGCCTAGGAAGACCGGGCGCGTCATGAGCAAGCCTAGGCAGCGCATCGCGGTCTTCGCAAACAACCGGCTCGGTTTGCGCGTGGTCCGTCATCTCGCCGCTGACCCAGGCACCGAGATCCGCTTGTTGGTGCTCAATAGCAGACGCCGGGCGTTTGCCAGCGAGATTGCTGAAGCGGCAGGCGCGCATCATCCAGAGGTCTGGGCCGGAGACGAATTGGGCGATCCCGGCAAGACTGACCAACTCACAAGCATGGGCCTTGACTTCGGCGTTTCCGTATACTTCGGTCATCTGCTCTCGCGCGGCTCCATCCGTGCCTTCCAGAGGGGCGTCCTGAACCTTCATCCCGCGCTTCTCCCCTTCAACCGCGGTTCGCACCCCGCAGTGTGGGCGATATGGGACGGGACTCCGAATGGGGTGAGCATCCACGTCATCGACGAGGGCATCGACACGGGACCAGTCGTAGCTCAGGTGCCCGTTCGCGTCCGCCCGACTGACACGGCTGGCTCGCTCTACCTAAGGAACGAAGATCGGCTCTTCGATCTGTTCGCCGAGACCTATCCCGCATGGTGCGAAGGCCGAGTGCGGAATGCGAGGGTTTCAGGAGCTGGCAGCTACCACCGGCTCGCGGATTTCGATCAAGTTGCTAGGGTCACGATGGATGAAGCCACAACCGTTGGGGACTTGATACGGCGGATGCGTGCCGCGACATTTGACGTCGGTGGCGGGCTGATAATCACTGGGGATCACGGGTGTCGGTATCGGGCCCGGATCTCTATCGCCGAGGAAGAGGATCCGGATGAGTGAAATAGGGCGTCGGCAAACCACCGAAACCGAGGACCCGCCCCTCATCGTTGCCGAGATTTCTGCCAACCACAACGGAAGCAAGAAGTGCTTCCTGGACTTGATCAGGGCAGCCGCAGACAGCGGAGCTGATCTGGTCAAGTTCCAGACCTACACCGCCGACACGATGACTCTGCCCCTAGACACGCCCCGGTTCCGGATAAGTGATGACCATGGCCTCTGGGGTGGCATGCGCCTGTACGACCTCTACGAGGCAGCTCACACACCCTGGGAATGGCACGCGGAAGGATTCGAGTTGGCCCGAAGCCTCGGGATCGACGCCTTCAGTTCGCCATTTGACAAGACCGCGATCGACTTCCTCGAACAATTCGGCCCTTTCGCGTACAAGATCGCATCGATGGAGATCTCTGATCTGCCACTTATCTCCTACGCCGCCGGACTGGGTAAGCCAATCGTCATCTCCTCCGGAACGGCCCACACCTCCGAAGTCGCAAGGGCAGTCGAAGTTGCCAGATCGGCTGGCTCACGCGACATCACGCTGCTCCTGTGCACGAGCTCCTATCCAGCGTCACCAGAAGATGCGAATCTGGTCACGCTTGAGGCATGGCGCGAGGCGTTCGGCGTCAAGACGGGCCTTTCCGACCACACACTCGGACTCGGCACTTCAATTGCCGCAGTCGCCCTGGGCGCGCGCCTGATCGAGCGTCACGTCACAATCTCCAGAGCAGAGGGCGGCTTCGACAGT
Source organism: Candidatus Nanopelagicales bacterium (assembly GCA_030700225.1). Classification (NCBI taxonomy): domain Bacteria; kingdom Bacillati; phylum Actinomycetota; class Actinomycetes; order Candidatus Nanopelagicales; species Candidatus Nanopelagicales bacterium. The sequence goes on from JAUYJT010000030.1 coordinate 62,674, forward strand.
GCCTTCTCACTCGAGCCTCATGAACTGGCGCAGTTGGTATCCGAGTGCCGTGACGCCTGGCTGGCCCTCGGATCTGTGCGCACCGGGCCTACGAAGTCCGAGTCCGAGTCTCTGCGCCTACGGAGGTCGCTCAACGTCGCAGCCGACGTTAGGGCTGGAGATGCTGTGACCGACTCGGTTGTGCGCGCTGTTAGGCCTGGTGGAGGGCTCGGGCCTGGTTCCTTGGCCGACATCTTGGGTAGGCGTTTCGCCGTCGATGTTTCTGCGGGTACGCCGATGTCCTGGGATCTCCTATCCCCCAGGGACAGCGGCCCCGTGCCTCAGATGGACGCGGCTACCTGAGCGCTGAAGGCGTCAGCAACTCGTTCACGCCCGGCACCGTCAACGACCCCATACGCGGCGTTGGCCAGGCGATCTCGAAGCTTACCGTTCGAGATGAAGTGCGCAATGCGCTCCGCTAGTGGCCCGAGCTCCGGCTTGGATCCAGAGTAGTCACCAAGGCCGAAGACCACGCCCGCTGAAGCCAAGGCAGCGTAGGCACCGACCTGATTGTCTGCCAGGGCGAGAGAAGCAGCGGGCTTCCCGAGACAGCAGATCTCCCAAAGCGTCGTCCCCGCAGCGCTTATCACAGCGTCGGCGCTGGCCAGAAGTGCAGGGAAGTCGAGATCCGGCTCCACGCATTCGACTCTCACTGAGCCTGTCTGGACGACGTGCCCAGAGATCTGATCGGATCCGGGAGAAACGACGAGCGCGTCGACGCCCATGTCGCATGCCATGACGGCATCAACGACGTGCTTGGTAAGACCTGCGGCGTCGGTTCCACCCAGAGAGATCACGACGCGGGAGGCAGACTCGGCGCACGAAACGTTGGCAGGGCGCAGCGAGCGAACCGCGTCGGCAACGATCGCGAAGTCCGTGCCGGCCAGCACTTGAGCTAGGGGTTCGGGTACCTCCGGCCACGGCCATGACCGTGCCTCGGCGCCGAAATTCTGATCGACATACAGGGAGGCAGACTGGCCCCGCGCGGAACCGTCAACGAAAGCCAGAACCGGGACCCGACGAAGGATGGATGCTGAGACATCACTGGGCAGGCTGTACGAGTCGATCACGACCGCATCAAGCTCGGAGCTGCGCATCCATGCCAGGTGATCCGCAGCCGACACCAACCCCGCCACGACCCGGCAACTCAGCTGCCTGAGCCTGGATCGCGCAAGCGGCACGGCCTCAGCGCTACAGGCAAACTCAACATGCCAGCCCCGAGATATCAGCTCCTCCGCCATGCTGGCGCTCCGAAAGGCGTGCCCGACACCGACGTGCGGTCCGACATCGCAGATGACGCCAGCTCTCCCGGCGAAGTGCCCAACCCGCGTGGTCAACCGGCCCTCCTGGCAACTCCGAGTCGGCCTCAACGCTACCCTGCCGCTCCTCTCGACCCGCGACACCCTGGTAATGCCGTTCCGTGATTGATTTGGCCCGCTGCTCAAGCTGCCTTCTGCCCGAGACGCACGAAACCATCACGTTCGACGCCGAGGGAGTATGCAGCGTCTGCTGCAACGCCGGGGTCAAGAACAGGGTCGACTGGGACGCCCCGCCTGGACACCATCGTGCACGTCTATGGGCGAGTGCTGGCGACCCTCTCCCAAGCCAGCCAATCCGGCGTCGTCGATTCGTACCTGTGCGGGCGCAAGCTGGAACCGCTCTTCCAGCTTCGGTAGTCCCCGGCTTCCGACCGGGGCTCCTCGAGGCTCGGGGGCTTCGGCGTGGCTGCCAGAGGCACGCGGCGGGGTACGACCACGTGGGGCAGCTAGCCTCTGGGCACATCCGACGACTTCGCGCTGATCGCGCTCGCCGCCTCCACCGGCACGGCCTCGCTGTCCACCGGCACTGCCTGACCCTCGTCGCCCGAACTCTTGGCGCGATCGCCGTACCCGTACCCGTACCCGTACCCGTACCCGTACCCGTACCCGTACCCGTACCCGTACCCGTACCCGCGGCTCCGCTTCGCCGGAGCGAAGTTCAAGACCGTGCCAACCAGCCGGGCATCGACCTGCGACAACGCGTCCAGGGCCTTCGCCAGCTGA